>JAJRPH010000555.1 GCA_024280875.1 Deltaproteobacteria bacterium
AAAGTCAGATTCCGATGGCAAAGAAAAAAGCTCCAAATTTAAGGCGCGCAAATCCTGAGTGATGATTTGTACTTAGCGTACCATGAAGAAACGAAGGATGAAGCGCAACACAGAATTTGGACTTTTTACGAAGCCATCACTGTTGATATAATAAAAAATATTAAGATAACACAATACGGGCAAAAGTAAAAGATAATATGGTTGTTATTTCAGTCGGTTTTAAATACATCTAAACCGCCACGAGGTATCTGTTCGATTTTTAAAACCTTGTCATTTTTGTTATTGACATAAAATATACCGGCCGGTATATTTTATGTCATGAAAAACCCCGACCCGAATAAAGCGGAACGAACCAGGCAATTCATCATTGAAAAAGCCGCCCCTATTTTTAATAAAAAAGGGATTGCCGGCACAACTTTATCCGACCTCACAAAAGCAACCGGTTTGACCAAAGGAAGTATTTACGGAAATTTTAAAGACAAAGATGAAGTGGCAATCTCCGTATTTAAATATAACTTCGACAATCTGGCAAGATTTCTCAGCCGCGAAATTGGCAAAGGGAATACGTTAATCGAAAAACTACTCGCCATTCCAAACGCCTACAAAAAGCTCTACGATCATATGATTTCCTTTGGGGGCTGTCCGATACTGAATACCGCTATTGAAGCGGATGATACCCACAAAACGCTATGTAAATTGACCACTGAGGCGATTGAACTTTTGAAAAAGGAAATTACCGAATTATTGGAAAATGGCCAAAATACCGGTGAGATCAAAGCGTCTGTGAATGCCGTCAAGACGGCTGATGTCATCATGTCCCTGATTGAAGGCGGCCTTTTTTTATCCAAATTAACCGGGAAAAAAGAATATATGATGAACTCCATGGAACAGGCTGAAAAACTGATCCAATCATCTGCGGCGACAGGTTTATCAGCATAAGTTTCGGCCATAAGCTAATTATTATTCATGGATATAAAACCGATACGTTTTAAGCGTTCAAACAACAAAGACCAGAGAAGGAGAAGACATGCGTGACCCATTATTCGAATCAATAAAAATTAATACGCTTGAGATTAAAAACAGAATCTATCTGCCGGCCATGCACCTGGGTATGGCGAATAATTTTGAAGTCACCGACCAGATCATTGAATTTTATGTTGAACGTGCCCGGGGCGGTGTCGGTATGATTACTGTCGGATATGCCACAGTAGATGATTTGTCCGGCAATACCACCAACATAGGTGCCCATAAAGACGAATTTATTCCGGGCCTAAAACGCCTGGCCGGCGCTATCAATAACAACGGTGCCCGCTCCTGCGTCCAGATCAACCATGCCGGGCGGTACAACTTTTCGTTTTTTTTAGACGGCAAACAACCGGTCGCTCCTTCCGCAGTCGCTTCGCGCATGACCAAAGAAACCCCCAAAGCCCTTGAGACCGAAGATATTCATCAGATTGTCGACAATTTTGCGAAAGCTGCGATGCGGATCCAAAAAGCCGGTTATGATGCCGTGGAAGTTTTAAGCGGCACCGGTTACCTGATCAGCGAATTTCTCTCACCGCTGACCAATCAAAGAACCGATGAATATGGCGGCGGTCTTGAAAACCGGATGCGATTTGGCCTGGATATTATGAAAGCTATCCGAAAGCAGGTGGGCAAAGATTTCCCGATTATCGTCCGCATGAACGGCAATGACTTTATGCCCGGCGGCCAGGGCCGGGAAGAATTGCAGCAATATGCGAAAGCCCTTGTGGAAGAAGCAAGTGTGGATGCCCTGTGTATCAATGTCGGATGGCATGAAGCCAGGATTCCCCAGATTACGGCAGCTGTTCCGAGAGGCGCGTTTGCCTATTTATCCAAGGGGATCAAGGAAGTTGTAAATGTGCCGGTAATTGCCAGTCACCGTATTAATGACCCTGAGACCGCCCGGGAGCTGATTGCGGACAATATGTGCGATATGGTGGCCATGGGCCGCAGCCTGATTGCGGATCCGTATCTGCCGGAAAAAGCACAGGACGGCCGGGAAGAAGACATATTGCACTGCATTGCCTGCGCACAGGGATGCTTTGACAACCTGTTCAAACTTAAACATGTAGAGTGTTTATGCAACCCCAGGGCCGGGTACGAATGTGACGGCGTCTGTGAAATCGCCAAAACCCCTAAAAAAGTCATGATCATCGGTGGCGGTGCGGCCGGCATGAATGCGGCAATCGCCGCATCAGAACGCGGACATGAGGTCACTGTTTATGAAAAAAGCGATGAACTTGGCGGCCAGTTATACCTTGCAGGCGCCCCTCCGGGCAGGGAAGAGTTCGCTGAACTGGCCTATGATCTGGAAACAAAGGTATACGCCAACAATATCAATATTATTTTAAATCAAACCGTGGATAAAGAATTAATTGACCGGGAAAAGCCGGACCATATCATTCTGGCCACCGGCGCATCCTACATGACGCCCCCGATTCCAGGGGCCGAACTCCCTCATGTAGTCCAGGCATGGGATGTTCTTGCTGACAATGTCTATACCGGCAAACGGGTGGTAATTATCGGCGGAGGCGCCGTGGGTGTGGAAACCGCACTCCTACTGGCGGAAAAAGGGACTCTGTCGGCAGATGTTTTAAAGTTCCTGTTTGTCAATAAAGCCGAAACGCCGGAAGTGCTCTATGAAATGGCCACTCGTGGAACCAAACAGATCACAATTATTGAAATGATTGATGCTATTGGTAAGGACTTTGGAAAATCCACCCGATGGGGGATGCTCCAGGATGTCACCCGGTATGGCGTGGAATCAAAAGTCACTTCCAAAGCACTTGAGATTACGCCGACCGGCATTAAGATAGAAACCGGACAGGGCGTTGAAGAAATACCGGCTGACACCATCGTTCTTGCCGCCGGTTCCAGATCCGTCAATGAACTGGCGGCAGTCATCGAAGCCCAAAAAATCCCTTTTGATGTGATCGGGGATGCAAACACCATCGGCATGGCTTTTGATGCGGTTCATCAGGGGTATAAGGCGGGCATGAACATTTAAATAATTGGAGATAAAAATGAGCATTTTATTTGAAGCATCAGAAATAAACGGAATGAAACTGGCCAACCGGTTTGTAAGGTCTGCCACGTGGGAAGGCATGGCTGCCGATGACGGCACCGTGACCCCAAAACTAACACAAACAATGGTTGATCTGGCTGAAGGTGGTGTGGGCCTCATTATATCCGGTCATGCCTATATCAGCCCGGAAGGCCAGGCCGGTCCCTGGCAGATGGGAATCTATAAAGATGAATTAATAGACGGCTTAAAGAATATGACCGATGCGGTCCACAAAACCGGCGGCAAAATTGTCGCCCAATTGGCCCATGCCGGACATTTCGCGGTCAAGGCATTGACCAAACAGGTGCCCCATGTGGTGTCTGTATTTGACGGCCTTTCAAAATCTCCCCGCCATGAACTATCAAAAGAGGACATCCTCAATCTTGTTGTCTCATTTGCAGATGCTGCTAAAAGAGCCAAAACAGCAGGATTTGACGGGGTCCAGATTCATTCGGCCCACGGCTATCTGCTCAGCCAGTTCCTTTCCCCGGCGTACAACCGCCGTGAGGATGAATATGGTGGGTCAATTGAAAACCGCGCCCGGGTTCATGGGCAAATTTACAATGCCATCCGGAAAGCGGTGGGCAATGATTATCCGGTTTTGATTAAAATTAACAGCGAAGACCACATTGAGAATGGCCTCAGCCTGGAAGATTCCATCACTGCTGCAAAACTGCTGGCAGATGCGGGGCTCGACGCCATAGAGCTCAGTGGCGGGACATTGTCTTCCGGAAAACTCTCTCCAAGCCGGGGGGGAATCAATAAAGAAGAAAAAGAAGCATACTTTAAAGAAGCTGCCGCAGCATACAAAAAAGCAATGGATGTCCCCCTGGTCCTGGTCGGCGGCATGCGGTCATTAAATGTTGCAGAAAACACCATAAATACAGGATGCGCTGATTACATTTCCATGTGCCGGCCGTTTATCCGTGAACCCAATCTGATCAAACGATGGCAATCAGGCGACACAAGCCCGGCCAGATGCAAATCCGACAACCTCTGTTTTGGACCGGCCCTGGAAGGAAAAGGAATTTCCTGTGTAACCGATGAACTTGAAAAAAATAAAGGAACAGACAAATGACCCAAGACATCTATCGCGACCTCCAGGAACGCCTGGACAAATACTCAGTGGGATTTCCGGCAACTGAATCCGGAATTGAAATCACTATTTTAAAAACAATGTTTTCTGAAGAAGACGCGCAAATGTTTCTTGCATTGACACCCCTGCTGGAAACACCTGAAGCCGTTTCCGAACGGCTGAACCAATCTGTGGAGGAAGTGTCAGAGATTCTCGAAGACATGACCAAACGCGGACTCCTGTTTCGTTTAAAAAGAGGAGACTCCACTATATACGGTGCGATTCCGTTTGTTCACGGCTTGTTTGAATTCCAGGTCAAACGCCTGGACAAGGACTTTGCCAAACTGGTGGAACAGTATTTTGATTCTGACTTCTATCATACAATGGCCCAGAACGCCGGAGGATTTCTTCGCACCATTCCGATTCAGCAATCCATTGATGTTACCCAGAATATTGCAGCCTATGACGATGCGGTCGAAATATTAAAAAAGCAAAAAC
>JAJRPH010000556.1 GCA_024280875.1 Deltaproteobacteria bacterium
GCCATAATCAGCCCCAAAAGCATTGGGGAACGACAACAGGCCGCCACTCTTTTTTCAGCCCTGCCTTTTAATGGGCTTGTGTTGTTGGACAGAGGCTACCCCTCCTTCTGGCTTTTCAAGCTTATTCTGACTGAACGTGCTCATTTTTGCGCCAGAGTTTCCCGAAACTGGAAAATTATCAGACAATTTATTAATTCCGGCAAAAAGGAAAAAATCATTCAGTTAAAAGCCACATATTCATCCATTGAACATTGCCGGGAAATCGGACTGGACGTTGAACCGTTGACGCTTCGTCTGATTCGAGTGGAACTCGATTCCAGTGAAGTTGAAGTATTAATCACTTCATTGACTGACAGACAAACATATACGCTGGATCTCTTTACCGAACTCTATCATTTACGATGGCCGGTGGAAGAAGATTACAAAACCATGAAATGCCGTATGGAAGTAGAAGCCTTTACCGGAAAATCCGTTCTTTCGGTTTATCAGGATTTTCATGCTCAGGTATTTTTCAAAAACCTTGTGGCGGTTATGGCTTTTCCGATACAAGCTCAATTAACTGCCGCCGGAAAGAAGAAGCAATACGAACACCAGATCAACTTCACATATGCGTTGGGCAAAGCCAAGCATATGGTCATGTTGTTATTTCAAAGAACAAATACTGTGATTAACCGTCTGGTAAGGGAATTCCAATCGCTTTTGGCAAAAACCACAGAACCAGTGCGACCGGGGCGGAAATTCCCAAGAAACCATAAAACAGCGAAAAAAACTTTTTACATGAACTATAAACAGCTTTGTTAAGTTAATGGCATTGAGTCCTTTATATGATTATCAAGCCTGTACCATCGGTCTTTGTGATTTCAAACGGCTCCAGCACCCTTTGCCTGACTTCCTCGGACATCCCCGGTCCGTTATCCCTGACTTTTACAAGAACCGCCCGGCCAATATTTTCCGCCAGGCCTTCCTCTTCCGTAGAGAAGTGTCCAATAATTCAAAATCATACGCGTTAAAAATTCACAAAAAAATTTAAAATAGATGCTGTCGAATGCGTCATTGCAAAAGAATCGAGTTGAGAATTAATTCAATCCGGCGGCAAATACGGTACCCCAGTTTCAGATTCCGGTTCCGCTTGATTAATGTATTTTTTCATAGTAAATGTATTTTTCGCAAAAAATGGACGTAATTTTTAGACAAACGGATTTAAATAATAAATATAAATTTATTAACCGAATAAATAGTTTGAGGAGGTCCATATGAAATCTAAAAAAGTAAAAGATTTAATGGTTTCGGTAATGGAATACGCTACTGTTTCCGAAGAGGCCACCCTGTTCGAGGCTGTCAAGGCATTGGAAGCGGCCCAAAAAAATTTAGGGAAAGACCGCTTCAAACATAGAGGTGTCCTGATTTATGACAAAAACAATAAAATTATCGGAAAACTGGGCCAACTGGATATACTCAAAGCCCTTGAACCGAAATATTTTAAAATGCAGGATCGCCCGGGCATGAAAGGCCTTGGTTTCAGTAAGCAATTTATGAAATCAATGCTTGACAACTTTCGCCTGCTTGATGGGGCGATGTCAAATATCTGCAAAAAGGCCGGTGAAACAAAAGTCTCTACATTTGTAGTGACGCCTGGTGAAGGTGAATTCGTGGACGAAAATGATTCCATCGATGAAGCCATTCATCAGCTGGTTATGGGGCAGCATCAGTCTTTGCTGGTCACCGATAAAATTGGCGATATTGTCGGAATTCTTAGACTCACCGACATATTTTCAACAATTTGTCAGAGCATGCATGAATGCGGCATTGATTAAACGGCTGTGTGCCAGAGGGGGGTTAAAAAGTATTCACCACCCGGAAACACCGCAAGGAGGAATCTCTTAATGGATAGCGTACAACGACCAGAAGAAAATCAAAAAAACTGGGCTAAAATCATCGCCATGTTCACGGGCGTCTTTTTATTTGCGATTGTTTATTATTCCCCTCAATGGTTTGATGCAGTGGATCCGTCCGGCAAACACTTTGTGCTGTCCCAGCAGGGAAAAGGAGCCTTGGCCATATTTTTACTGGCCAGCACCTGGTGGGTATTTGAAGTGGTTCCCATCGGTATCACCAGCCTGATGATCGGGGTTCTTCAAGTCCTGTTTCTCATCCGTACGCCCAATGAGGCATTCAAGGACTTCATGGATCCGTCGGTATTGTTTATTTTCGGCTCCATCGTCATCGGACTGGTGTTCACCAAAACCGGACTGACACGTCGACTGGCCTATAAAATGCTTATGATTGTCGGGGAACGAACCAGCATGATCTATCTGGGCTGTTTTGTTGTGACGGCCGCCCTCTCCCATATTATGGCCCACACCGCCGTGGCTGCCACTATTTATCCGCTTTTGATGGCCATCTATGCGATGTATGGCGAAGGCGACAAACAGACCAAATTCGGTAAAGGCCTTTTTATGGGCATGGCCTACGTGGCCGGTGCCGGCAGTATTGTAACCCTGCTTGGTGCGGCCCGGGGGGCTGTGGCCATTGGATTTTACAAGGATGTAATGAATCAGAATATCGGATTTTTTGAACTCACCTATTACATGCTCCCCATCGGCTGGCTGATGACATTTTTGCTGTGGGGCTATTTCATGATCGTTTGCAAGCCCGAAAAAAAGACCATTCCGGGGCTAAGGGAAAAAGCCAGGCAATTAAACGATGAACTAGGTTCGATCACCCGGCAGGAAATTATTGCCGTCCTGATCGTCGGCACCTGTGTTATATCCCTGGGTGTTATTGCTGTTTTAAAATCTGTAGTCCCCGGTTTTCATCCTCCCCATAAGACAGCCGTCATACTTTTATCCACAGTCATGTTTTTTATTACCGGTATTTTAACCATTGAAGATCTGGAAGAAATTCCCTGGAATATTATCCTGCTGTTTGCCGGTGCCATGAGTATCGGTTTCTGCCTGTGGCAGACCGGGGCAGCCGAATGGCTGGCTATCAACTGGCTGGTCATGTTCAAGGAAGCCAACTGGTTTATATTCGTCATGGGCATCGCGTTTTTTGTCATGATGATGACAAACTTTATCATGAATGTGGCCGCCATTGCTATTTCTCTTCCCGTGGCGCTGGTGATCGCGCCTTACCTGGGAGTGGCCGGGGAAGTCATTCTTTTTGCCTCGTTGGTGACCGCCGGTATGCCGTTTCTGCTACTGGTTGGCGCGGCCCCCAATGCCATTGCCTATGATTCGAAGCAGTTTACCACTGGCGAATTCTTTCTTTACGGTATCCCGGCCAGCATCATATTGATGGGTGTTACCGCCTTTGCCGTTTTTGTTCTGTGGCCCATCATGGGCATGCCGATTCTCACCGGGAATTAATCCCATAACGGTTTTCAGAGATGGCCCTGTTTTTCTAAAGGGCCATCTCTGATAGCTTCATCGAAAACTCAAATTCTGTTCAGCGACCCTTTGCTACCTTACCAGCCTTTTCGGGTAAGAATATCCCGGATGCGTTTTTCGCTCTTTTTTTCCACCAGGATAATTTTCTCCGCCTTAGCGCGTTTGATCCGTTCCACGATTGTTGTCAGATCGGCCGGCTTTTCAATCAGGTCCATGGCACCGAGTTTCATTGCTTCAATCCCTTTTTCCACCGTGGCATGTCCGGTTAGTAAAATGACCTGCAGGTCCGGGTTTTTCTCTTTCATTATCTTGAGGGTTTCCAGTCCGTCCATTTCCGGCATCATCAGATCAAGCACCACGGCATCAAATGATTCTGTCTCAATTTTTTTTATTGCGTCTTTGGCGGAAGAGGCAGTCGAAACATTCATGTCGCGAGCTGTCAGGCGGTCAGAGATAATGGTTAAAAAATCCTGCTCGTCATCCACGATTAAGACTTTGTCAGTCATGATAGGCCTCCTTGTTTATTTTTTCTGTTTATTTTTGATGGCTTCGTAAAAAGCCCAAATTCTGTGTTGCGCTGCATCCTTTGCTGCTTCATGGTACGTTAAGTACAAATCATTACTCAGGATTTACGCGCCTTGCCAATTCTATGAGATTGGTGAACTTTTATACTTTGCCATCTAAATTTGATTTTTTACCAGTTTATAATTTTTATTTTGTATATTTTCGCCGGGTTTATTGGGACGGCTGAGTAATCTTTTCAGGCAAGTTTAACGTTATTATACCTTTTCCATCATCCGGCTGCAATGTGCAATTCAACAATGAAAGTATCCGCAGGACAGGTTCCGATAAAAAATCTTTAAATGTACTTTCCGTCAGTTTCCCCAATCCCGTGAAACTAATTTTGGCCCCGGATTCTAATTTTGCCGGCAGCAGTTCAATTTTTTTTGCATCGTCTGTGATATTCATGGCAAAGTCAAGTATCAGCCAGATCAGGTTTTTTAAGAAAAACGGGTGGGTAGTGATTGTTAACGCTGTATCGAAAAATGCGACGGAAACTTTAAAGCCACGGGTCACCGTCGTACGTTCCGAAAGGTTTATCATCAGTTCAAGTAAAACGTTTAAATCAACCTGGCTTGCAGGATCATCCAGGCTGTGGGCCAGGCGGTTCATGTTATTAACAATGAAGTTGGAGCGCTGGACCTGTTTTAACATGGTGCCGGCCAGAGACTGAAGACGCTCCATATCAACCTTCATGCCTTTTTTAGCCATCAGGGTGACGTCTTCGAGATAACCGGCGCTTTCGTTAAGGACCGCCAGTGAATTTTTTATCTCATGGGAGATGGACGCAGAAACTTTGGAATAAAACGCAAGACCTGCTTCGCCTAACGGATCAATTATGTTGGACATGCTTCAGTCTCCTTATTTACCCAGCGCATCATTTATTTTCTCGATCAGGTCACTTATGTTGATCGGTTTCATCAGGTAATATTCAGCCTCGGCACTGCCGGCTTGATAGTCTTCCGCTGAACCGTGACCGGTCAGGTAGATCGTTTTGATGCCCGGCAGTTTTTTTTCGATAATTTTTTTCAGTTCGCGTCCGCCCACCCGCGGCATTTTTACATCCAGCAGCGCTAAATCATAATGCCGGGTTTCGATCATTTTTTCCGCGCCTTTCGCACTGGTCACCCAGTCCGCCACAATACCTCTTAAAGACAGGCGTTCCGCCAGGGTGGCCACAAATTCTTCTTCATCATCCACGAGGAGTAAGCGCATTATTTTTCTCCTTAATCATCTTGGCATTTAACGGCAGTGTTATTATGAATCGGGTTCCAACATCAACAGTGCTGGTAACTTCAAGCGTACCGCCGATTTCCTGAATCAGGGAGTAGGTAATCGAAAGCCCTAAACCTGTCCCGCCGACTGTTGTCCGGGTTGAAAAAAACGGTTCAAAAATTTTTTTAAGATCCTTTTCCGGTATCCCGCAGCCGGTATCAGCAACTGTGATTCGGATGCGATCGTTTCTGATCCGGATTGCGGATATATCGAGATTCCCCCCATCAGACAGCGCGGCAAAGGCGTTGTTGAATAAATTAAGAAAAACCTGCTGCAATTTTCCGCGATCACTTTTAAATTCCGGAATGTCCTGAGATATATTGATTGAAGTTTTAATATTGCGATATTCGGCTTCCTTGCCCAGAAACCCAATGACCTCCCTGATGACTTTTTTCAGGTCCACCGGCTGAAAAGAAAAATCCATGTGCCGGGCAAAACTTAAAAGTTGTTTGGTGATGGTCCCGCAGCGGGCCACGGAATTATGGATCGCATCGACCAGACCGATAAGTTTTTCGTCTTTGGCATAAATGTCTGTGAATTGAAAGATATCTTTGATCAGCCCGGATTTTTCGTTGATGATGGCCAGCGGATTATTAATCTCATGGGCAACCCCGGCGGCCAGCCGCCCGATGGACGACAGCTTGTTGGAGTACTCCACCTGATGAAGGATTTTAATCCGCCGCTGATCGGCAATATAAATATTGTTTACAAAAAAAGTCGCAAACCCGATCACCCCGACCATGACAATGAGGATGCCAATGGATAAAAAGATCAAAATTTCGAAGCGCGTCTTGTGCCAGGACTTCATCATTTCATTCTTGTTTTTTACAATCATTAAAATAAAAGGCGTGTCCGGGATATAGGCATACCCCAGTATCTGAGATCCTTCATCGGGGTCATTGTATTGAAAAGCTTCGGTTTTAGACGAATATTCGGGAACAGGAATGACGATTTTTTCGAATACTTTTTTATGATGACGCGCCGGGGTTTGCAGCACACCTTTGGAATTGATAATAAAGGCATTGCCCTGGGCCCCCAGCTCAAGGTTCAATAACTGTTCATTCAAACGGTCCGTATCAATGGAGGTGCGTAAGATATAAAAGGAACCGGCCGGAAGTTCGTAACTGATGGCAATGACCAGGTGGGGTTCATTCCGGAAGCCTAAAAATACATCACTGATATAAATACCTCTTTCCACGACCTCCTTGAACCAGTCCTGGCCGCTGTAATTTTTGCCTTCAAGGAGATACGGACCGATGTACGCAATCTGCTGGCCGCTGGCATCGATTACCCCGATATCGCTGATTCCGCCAAAGGATTTTCTGAGACTTTCCAGAATGACTGATAGTCGCACCGGATCAATCAGTTCTTCATACAGGTTGTCATGAACAATAAAATCCAGCGCGGATTTCCGTTCCGCCAGAAACGAGGAAATGGTTCTTTTGGTATTTGAAACCGTCCGGGACGTCCGCGACAGGGTCTCGGATTCCACCGCTTTCTGGGTAACATTATAGTCGAACCAGGTGATGGCCAGCAGCGGCAGGATAGCTGAAAGCGCCGTCAGCATCACAGCCGACCGCCATAGCCGGCTGTAATTGAACATGTGCCTGTAAAGTGGGCCTTTGCCCTGTTTACCGCCCCACAAAAAGTTGGGGCTAAAAAGTTTCAGCAGCTTATTCATATGGTTTCAGCTTAAAAAAATGGATTTTATATTCTAAATATAATGATCATTAAGCAGTTGGCGCGGCTTTTTTCATTTTTTGTCCTTGAACTTTTTCATTGGCCTGCTTTAAGGTAGCGCTCAGCAAATCAATATCCACCGGTTTATGCAGATAGGCAAAAGCGCCCAGTTCCATACAGGTCTGTCGGTCCGCTTCGGATCCATGGCCGGTCAGGATGATAACCTCAATGTCCGGACGGTTTACCTTGACTTTGCGCAGTACTTCAATGCCGTCAATACCCGGCATTTTCAAATCCAGAATCATGACTTCCGGTTCTTCCTCATCCACCATGCTCAGGGCGGATTCACCGTCATAGGCCACGACCGATCCCATATCCCGCATAATCAAACGTTCGGACAGAGTTTGAACGAATTCTCGTTCATCATCCACCAGTAAAATTTTGGACGGCATTTGAAAATCATATTTTCTGTATATATCCGTCTGATAAAAGTTTTCGCCCACACTGGTTTCAACTCCTTTTACGCCGGGAATTTTTTCCACGACCTGCTTCAGCTCTTCTTTCAGGCGGGCGAGCATCAATACATTTTTGTTGATGGTAATGATAATGGTGCCGTTTTTGGCCCCGGCCGAAACATTATGCCCGGAATTTGCCAGGACTTCGCCGGCTTTAGCAGCCAGCTGGAAGTCGGATAAAGCCTGTTTTGAAGCATCCGTTATCCGGACCACATCGGATTCCGCATGCTGAGAAATTAGTTTCACGGATTCTTCAGCGCTCATTTTGTCCGTCGGAATCATGATATCATAGGAGGAAGAAGCCCACGGGTCTTTGATTTTCAGTATTGATTCGGCCCAGGCGGCCATGTTTTCATCATGTTTGCGAATCAGGTTGACCGCTTCTTTTTCTGAAAGCTGTTCCTGCTTTTGCGCGTTTGCGATTCGTGATTTCATATCCGAGATCAAGCAAACCCTGAGGACATGATTGATATTATTTGGAATTAGCAGACCGGATGCGCCGGAAACGATCAGTCTATCGGTATTCAGCATTCCCGCCAAAGCCAGTCTCAGGTACGCGATGGAGCGTTCCCTTTCGTGGGTAAACTGATTGAAAAGTGATGTTTTAGCTGAAAAAGCCCCTTTAATTTTCTTTTTAGAAAGGCCGGATGTGTGGCTGGCCTCGTCCACGATCATGCGATCATCGACCACCGGGTATCCTGTTTTTGCCATTAATTTATTCAAAACATCCCCAACGTTACAAAAAGATCCGCTGCAAAAAGTAATAATTGACATATCTATATCTTCCTTTTTCTTAATATGTTAATATTTTATGCAATATGGCAGACCGTTGTCAACGGGCAGTTCTCTTCATTACCGTTTTGATGGGCATGGTCGTGAACCGCACAAATGGCCTTTTCCATTGTCGGATAAATGTTTTCCGCCCGGATCATCGCCATCAGGTGCGTGCGTTTAAAGACCTTCATCACCGATTCATTAACCCCGGAAAAAGAAATCTCAACACCGGCGCTGCGGACATTTGCAATAATCAGGGACAGGACTTCCTCGCCGGATGCGTCAATGTCGTTAATCGCATTGGATACAATAATAATATGCTTCAGGTCTTTTCTTTTCAGCATTCGGTCATTGATTTTATCTTCCAGATAACTGGCATTGGCAAAAAAGAGCGGGCCATCAAAGCGTACCAGGTCGATATATTTGCATTTTTTCAGTCCATGGACCATTGCTCCCCGAAGGGCGTCATCTTTCCCGCGTGAAAGAGAAGTGACTGTGGGGCGCATACTTTTATACAAGAAGACCATCAGGGAAAGCAAAACCCCAACCATAATTCCCCGGTCCAGATGAGGCGCAAAAACCAGTGTGCAAAAAAATGAGATAATAGAGATAGCCCCATCATACCACTGTACTTTCCAGGCATGGATAAAACCGTTGACATTGATCAGGCCCATCACCGCCATCATAATAACCGCAGCCAAAACCGCCTGGGGCAGATGGTAGAGAAGAGGGGTAAAAAAGAGCAGCGCAATGACAACCGTCAGAGAGGTAAACGCGCTGGACAGCCCGGTCATTGCCCCGGCCTGGAGATTCACCGCCGATCGTGAAAAAGAACCGGACGTGGGGTAACTTTTGGTTAGCGACCCCAGTATGTTGGCCAGGCCCTGTCCGATAAGTTCCTGGTTAGGATCCAGACGCTGACCGGTTTTGGCTGCCATGGCCTTGGCAATGGAAATGGCTTCCATGAATCCCAGCAGAGAAATGATGGCGGCAAACGGGAACAGGTGCAGCATTACCTTAAAATTGATTTCAGGCATTGAAAAAGCCGGCAAGCCCTTGGGAACGGACCCGACCACGGAACCACCGCCGGTCATAAGCAGGTTTTGGGTATCCAGGGCTTTGTTGCCGATCTTGATACGCCATATGCGCCCCCCTTTCAGCTCGTTTAAAGCCGGATCATCTTTTAAACGACATACCTGTTGGGGACCGGTTTCGTCCATGTAAAACAGC
>JAJRPH010000026.1 GCA_024280875.1 Deltaproteobacteria bacterium
GGCAAAGCATTTCGATTGGTTTCTGAGTTTGAGCCTAAAGGCGATCAACCGAGCGCGATAAAGGAACTTTGCGCTAACCTCGGTGAGGGTGAGCGTGATCAGGTTCTGCTTGGAGTGACCGGGTCTGGTAAAACATTTACCATGGCCAATATCATAGAGGAAGTTCAAAAACCGACGCTGATTTTAGCCCCAAACAAAACACTGGCAGCTCAGCTGTATAATGAATTTAAAACCCTGTTTCCTGATAATGCGGTGGACTATTTTGTCAGTTATTATGATTACTATCAGCCGGAAGCGTATATTCCTGTTTCCGATACCTATATCCAGAAGGACTCTTCAATCAATGAAATGATTGATAAAATGAGACATTCCTCGACCCGATCGGTTTTATCCCGTACGGATGTCATTGTGGTTGCCAGTGTTTCATGCATTTTCGGCTTAGGCGCGCCGGAAGATTATATTGCCATGCGTCTTGAGCTTGAAAATGGCATGGATTTTTCCAGGGATCAATTGTTGTCCCGTCTGGTTGAAATTCAGTATGAACGCAATGATACTGATTTTTATCGGGGTATTTTCCGGGTCAGGGGAGATCGTGTGGAAATTTTTCCGGCTTATGAAGAAGATACTGCCGTTCGTATCGAGTTTTTTGGTGATATGATTGACGGGCTTTCTGAGATTGACCCGCTCACCGGAAATAAGAAGAAGTCCCTGAAGCGCTTAATCCTATATCCGGCTAGTCACTATGTCACCCAGCAGCGAACCCGGAAACGGGTCATTGAAGTAGTGAATGAAGAATTAAAAGATCGTATCGATTATTTTGTCAAAGAAAATAAATTAATCGAGGCGCAACGGATTGAAGAACGAACAAATTTTGACCTGGAAATGATCCAGGAGATCGGCTACTGCAATGGTATTGAAAATTACTCCAGGCACCTCACCGGACGTGCGGCAGGAGAGCCGCCGCCGACTTTGCTGGATTATTTTCCAGATGATTACCTGATGTTTATTGATGAAAGCCACATTGCGCTTCCGCAATTGCGGGGTATGTACAAGGGCGACCGGTCCCGTAAGGAAACTCTGGTGGGATTCGGATTCAGGCTGCCGTCGGCACTTGATAACCGGCCGTTACGGTTTGACGAATTCAACTCTCGTACTTCTCAGCTGATTTATGTCTCGGCAACACCCGCTGATTATGAAATCGAAATCAGTGAAGGTTCAATTGTCGAGCAGATTGTCCGGCCCACCGGCTTAATTGATCCAATAATTGAATTTCGGGAAGCAAAAAAACAGGTGGATGATTTATTTGAAGAAATCCAGCTTCGGATTAAAAAAAATGAACGGGTGCTTGTCACCACCCTGACCAAGCGGATGTCGGAAGATTTAACCGATTATTATTCCGAACTCGGTATTGAGGTCCGTTATCTTCACTCGGATATTAAAACACTCGAGCGTCTTGAAATCATACAGGAGCTGCGAACAGGCGAGTTTGATGTGCTGATCGGCATTAATCTTCTTCGTGAGGGCCTTGATATTCCCGAAGTTTCCTTAGTGGCAATTCTTGATGCCGACAAAGAAGGCTTTCTGCGTTCCGCCCGTTCCTTAATACAGATCTGTGGCCGTGCATCCCGAAATATTAACGGCAAAGTTTTGATGTTCGCAGATGTTGTCACAGCTTCCATGCAGATGGCTTTTGATGAAACCGTTCGCCGTCGAAAAGTACAGGAAAAATTTAATCGCGATCACCATATTATTCCAATGACGATTAAAAAGGAAATTTCAACCGCCCTGATTTCAAAGTTTTATCCTCAATCTGACAGCCAGTTGTTTCAGGTAGAGGAAAAAGCATCGGTATATGCATCATATGAAAACCTGGAAACACAGATCTTATCCCTTGAAAAACAGATGAATACTGCGGCAAAGGAACTCCAGTTTGAAAAAGCCGCAGAACTCAGAGACCGCATCATTGGATTGAAAAAATTAGTTGTTTTTGATTTTGAAGTAAATTCTTAATAAACGACAAATATCCATGGTTAAAAATCTTTCAGATAAATTGCATTCTGTTTCATCAGGCCCGGGGGTATACCTGATGAAAGATACTAATGCCGGAGTCATCTATGTTGGAAAAGCGTCTAATTTAAAAAAACGGCTGGCATCCTATTTTGTCCGAACATCCCATAAAGATCTTAAAACAGGCATTTTGGTCAAAAAAATCTCATCTTTTGAAACGATTGTTACAAATTCTGAAAAAGAAGCCCTGATACTTGAATCCACCCTGATAAAACGCTATAAACCGCGCTACAATGTCATTTTAAAAGATGACAAACGGTATCCTTCCTTTCGGATCGCAGTTAAAAGCGAATATCCATGCCTGCAGATTGTCAGAACTATGAAAAAGGATGATGCCGTTTATTTCGGTCCATTCTCGTCTGCCGGTGCCGTTCGTCATACATTAAAGCTGATTAATAAAACATTTAAACTTCGCAAATGTATTTCCGAACAGGTCAAGCCCCGATCCAGACCCTGCCTTAATTATCAAATGGGGTTATGTCTCGCCCCTTGCTGTTATGATGTAGAAAAACAGATGTATCACAAAATCGTCAATGAAGTCCGGATGTTTTTAAATGGTCAAATACATGAACTTGTAAAAACATTAAAGGGTGAAATGTTTGCCGCCGCCCAAATAGAGGAATTTGAAAATGCGGCGAAATTAAGGGATAAAATATTTGCCCTGGAAAAAACCGTTGAAAAACAAATTGCCGTTACCACTGATTTTATAGATCGTGATGTCATTGGTATGACCGGAAATGATATGTATACAGTGGTTATTGTAATGCTAATCAGAAAGGGGTTTTTACAAGGAGTTCGTTACTTTACTTTTAAGGATTCAATCTCTTCCGATTATGAGATCATTGATGCATTTGTAAAACAATATTACAGGGACACCCACTATATTCCCAAAGAAATTTTACTCCCCATAAAACTGTCAGATAGCGCTGTTTATAAAGAATGGCTTTCCAGTATCAAAACGTCGAAAGTCAATCTCCTGGTTCCAAAAAAAGGGAATAAAGTCCGCCTGATAAACATGGCTCGCAATAATGCTGAATCACGATTAGCTACTATGGTTGACGAGTTGGCCGCCCAGGCAGATCTTTTAATCAGACTTCAGGAAAAATTGCGGCTTCAAAAAATTCCTCATAAAATTGAATGTTTTGATAATTCAGGCATGATGGGCACAAATCTGGTTGCCGGAATGGTGGTTTATGTGGACGGAAAACCGCTTAAGAAACATTATCGCAGGTATACCATTAAGTCGGTTGACCTTCAGGATGACTATGCGTGCATGAAAGAGGTGCTTGAAAGACGGTTTAAAAAAAATAACCAAAATGTTGAATTACCTGAACTGTTAATCGTGGATGGAGGGAAGGGGCAGTTAAATATTGCGACAGCTGTCCTGGAAAAATTAAATTTGAAAAATATGTTCGATGTAATCGGGATCGCCAAAAAAGACATTCAGAAAAAAGAACCTCAGGATAAAATATACAAACCCGGAAGGGTCAATCCTGTTAATTTTGGAAAGGATGTTGAAATTCTGTATTTCCTGCAACGCATTCGTGATGAGGCCCATCGATATGCAATATCTTTTCACAGGCAGAAAAGGTCGAAAACCGCTTTACGTTCAAGCCTTGATTCCATTCCCGGAATCGGCAAAAAACGCAAAGCGGCTTTATTAAAAAAATTCTCAAGCTTTAAAAAGCTAAGGCAGGCATCGGTTGATGAAATTGCCGATGTGCCCGGTATGAATCGGAAAGTGGCGGAAATTGTTCAAACCGCTCTGAATAATATTCATTAAACATTATGCCAGTTTTTTAAGATCTTCGACCAGCCCCTTCACTGCATCGGCCGATTTCTGCAAAGCAGCATTTTCGCTGTCAGTCAGTTTAATCTGTATGATTTCTTCTATGCCTTTTGAACCCAGTTTAACCGGTACGCCGATGAACAAACCGTTAATTCCATATTCGCCTTCAAGATACGCCGCACATGGCAGAATTTTTTTCTTGTCTTTTAATATGGCCTCCGCCATTTCAACTGTAGCGGAAGAGGGCGCATAAAAAGCACTGCCGGTTTTCAACAGACTGACAATTTCACCGCCGCCTTTTCTTGTGCGATCTACCAGAGCCTCGATTTTTTTAGCAGACATTAACTCTGTAATCGGTATTCCTGCCACTGTGGAATAACGGGGAAGGGGAACCATGGTGTCTCCGTGGCCACCCAAAACAAATGCATGAGTATTTTCAACGGACACATCAAGTTCCATGGAAATAAATGCTCTGAACCTGGCGGAATCGAGAATGCCGGCCATGCCGATGACCCGGTTTTTAGGAAATCCGCTAGCTGCATACGCGACATGACACATAGCATCCAGCGGATTGCTGACAATAATGATAATGGCATTCGGTGATTGCTTGGCAGCTTCAGCCGTTACATTTTTCATGATGTTCATATTTGTTTTGATCAGGTCATCCCTGCTCATCCCTGGTTTTCTCGGGATTCCGGCGGTAATGATAATAATATTAGAACCCGCAGACGCTTCATAGGTATTGGTACCCTGAATAAACGCATCATGTTTTTCAATCGGTGCCGCTTCAACAAGGTCCAGGGCTTTTCCTTGTGGCATCCCTTCTGCAATATCTATGAGAACCACATCGCAGAGTTCTTTTTCAGCGAGCCTTTGAGCAGTCGTTGCTCCGACGTTTCCAGCCCCAATAACCGTAACTTTTTTATACATAAATGCCCCCTCTAATCATTTTTAATACAAAATTAACCATTTAATTGAAAGTATGTATTACTTATACGTGGATTTGTGTCAATAATTATTTTTATATAATTATAATTAATTGATATTTTGAATAAAACAGACAATTGATATTGTAAGCTTTACTTACATAAAGTATGGTCATAATATCACTGTATTTGAAAGGCACTATAATACCATACTTGACAATATTTATGAATATAGGTATTTAATTATGAAAGAAGATTAACATATTTATTATAACCAACTCCATCAAAAACTGTTGCCGGAATAGAAAATATAAACCTATTTTTTCTTTTCAATTTTTTACGGAGACATCAAACTTTGAGCAGTTAATTAATAAGGAGTTTGAATAACCTTATAATGCCAGTAAATAAAACTGTTCAACCCACCACCGCACGACACGGCAAAATTAAAAGACGGACCATCACAAAAGATTTAACGATAAGTCTTGTTTTGGTCGTGATCACAGTGTCGATGATCGCGATCGGTACTAATTATTATTATACGGCTCATACTGAAGAACAAAGACTTGAAAAAATTGCCGACAATTATCAGTCTTATTTAATTAAAAGTCTTGGCCTGCCAATCTGGACTTTGGATCGAAAAATTTCAGCGAAAATCGCGGAATCGTATTTCAACAATGAGCTGGTGAATATGATTCAAA
>JAJRPH010000557.1 GCA_024280875.1 Deltaproteobacteria bacterium
GAATGTCAGCCCGGCAAATGGCGGGACCATTACATCTCCAAATTTTCCCCCACCTGCTCAATATCCTGCAAAATATACCTGCAGTAAGTCATACACTTTGACGGCAGTCGCGAATACTTCAGAAATTTACGAGTTTGATCATTGGGGAGGGAGTGTCAGCGGAAGCACGGAAACCATTACCGTTTCGGTTGCAAGTGGTGCAAAAAGCGTGACTGCATATTTTGTTTTAAAAACGGAAAGTGTCAGTTTTCAAGAGGCAAAGGATCTGATTGACGGCAGCGAGGATTTGCTGCTTCTGGATATGAGTTCATCAACGGATTACGCGGCCAGCCATATGCTTTGTGCCAAAAATTACATCTGGAACAGCGGTGCTAATAATTTTTCTACCAGTATCACGAATTTAAATTCTTATAAAAACGATGATATTTTGGTCTATGACCAGTCGGGTACAAAGAGTAATGCTGCCGCAGATTATCTGGCCGGGCAGGGATTCGAATCCGTTTATTATATGACGGATGGTTTAGATGACTGGATCGCCGAAGGCTATGAAACCTTTACCACAGCCGAAGATGCTGGGATTTGCACTAGTCTTGCGCCCATGGCGTATGCCGGCACAGATCAAAGCATGAACGAGAACGCAAATGTAATTTTAAAAGGGCAGGGGGCTGATCCCGATGGCGGAAGTGTCACATATGCCTGGTCCCAGGTTCAGGGGTCAAATAATGTTTCTCTGTCAAGTACGACCTTGGCACAGCCGAGTTTTACGGCACCTGATTTAAACGGCAGAGATGACAAATTGATTTTTCATTTGACGGTAACCGATGATGAGGGAGATAAAGATTCTGACAGTGTGACGGTTAATGTGAACTGGAATAATGCAGACCCCACCGCAAAAGCGGGTTCTGATCAAACAGTTGCCTATGGTGAGTTGGTCACCTTAAACGGCTCCGCTTCAACAGACCCTGAAAATTCGATTGATTCTTATCAATGGATGGCTACGTCGGGTACAATTAATCCATCATTATCAAATGCTTCAACGGTTTCGCCATCTTTTACCGCCCCCAGCACCGACGGTTGGGTGATTTATGAATTGACCGTAACAGACAACGGCGGCAAGACGGATACGGATTCGGTTAAAGTTACTGTCTCGTCGTCCGGTTCCGGTTCGTCGACTCTGGTCGCCCCAACAGGACTAGCCGCCAACGCAGTGTCGTATCGCAAGATTATGTTAAGATGGACGGACCAATCACCTGACAAAAACAGCAGTTTTAAAATTGAGCGGAAAAAGAAATATTGCAGCGATGAAACATACAGTTGGACTCAGATTGCAACCGTTCAGAGTGATGAAAAGGCCAAAAATTATGAAGATATCGGAAACTTTGATCTGGGTATAAAATATTCCTATCGGGTCAGGGCCTATAGTGGATCGGAAAATTCGGATTACAGCAATTGCGCTTCAATTTTAAACCCGATGCCAAGCGCTTCCGGAACCCCCAGCGCACCCGTCAACCTGGTCGCCACCTATTCATCTGCATCAACAGTGAATTTGGCATGGGATGAGTGGTCCTCCACTGTGACGAAATTTGAAATCTACCGGGATGTGAATGACTCCGGTTCTTGGTCGCTACTTGCCACCACAGACCCGGATGTCCTTACCTATAGCGATAAATCGGCAACCAACAATCAAACGACTTCTTTTTACACTTATAAGGTGCAGGCGTGCAATGCCGCTGGTTGTTCCCCGACGACCTACAAGGTCGGAGTTCCCTTTAATCCGACGGATTTGTCAGTCAGCGTGAATGCACAGGAAAAAATTGTCCTGCAGTGGACGGATAACAGCGATGATGAGAGAGGCTTTGAAATATATCGAAAAACCGGGGGCTGCTCATCATCCGCATCATGGGTGAAGGTAAAACAGGCGGGTATCAGCCGGGAAACAGTGACTGCCGGCAGTGCCACCTCCGGAACAACCTATTCATACCGGGTTAGATCCTATTACCGGTCCTGGGGAATCCCCTATGTATACGGATATTCAGATTGGAGCGATTGCGTTGAGATCGTGGCCCCCTGAGAAAAGTGCTGGTGAAATAACGAGGGGGTTGGGGGTTTAACTGATCTTCAAAAATTAATGTCATTAACTTAAGAGCTTTTTCCAAAACGAACCGCAGAATGTCGAACAGGGAATATCGAATTTCGATGTATTTTCCCTTGCTTCTGCGGTTCAAAATTTCTTGTTCGATATTCGACATTCTCCATTAATGTGTTGGTCCTTCAAAATTAAGAGTAGACGATTACCTGCCATTTGGGGTGTAATTATTTGAAAATCCCGGTGTCATGACTTCTTCGATCGTGCCGTCTCTTTTTTCATAAAGAATCACGGTATCAATGTTTAGTCTTTCAGCCAAAGCAAGGCCTTTTGCAGCCCCCATAACCGTTATGGCGGTGGCGATTCCGTCTAACCTGGCATTTGTTTCTTTGCCGCCAATGCTTACCGTTGTGACACCCAGTATCTTTTCAGAAACCGGTTTGCCGGTTTTAGGGCTGAAAATATGGTAAAAGGATTTCTCATTGATCAGTATGGGCTGACGGTAATTGCCGCTTGTCGACACCCTGAGGTCATCATATGATGAAATAATTCCCCAGACTTTATCCATCTGTTTGGGGTGTTGAATACCGATGCGCCAAGGCTTTTCGTCGTTATGGCCGAATGCGCTGATTTCTCCGCCCAGTTGCACAAGTCCTGCGGTAACTCCGGAATTTAAAAGAATCTGACGGGCCTGATCCACTGCATAGCCTTTTACAATCCCCCCGAAATCGAATTTTACCGGGTGATTTCCAAATTTTATAGAATTCTCAGCCTTCCCATCCATCCGGACCTTATCAAACCCGGTCCATCGCAATGCAGCTGTAATATCTTTTTCAGACGGTAGTTGCTGGCTTTTTTTCGCATTCTGCCAAAGTTGCTTGATTTGCCACATGGTCGGATCAAACTGTCCGTTCGTGTCCTGCCATAATTGTTTCGAGATGCGGATAACAGAATCCATATCCCCAGAAACATGAATTGAATCTGAGGATACGGGAATTGAATCTGATTGAGGAAGTGAAGAATTTAAACGAGAGATTTCAGAATCCGGTTTAAACGGGTTGAAGATTTTTTCGATTCGATCAAACTCAAGCCATACC
>JAJRPH010000558.1 GCA_024280875.1 Deltaproteobacteria bacterium
AGTATTCCTACAAAGAACTCTTTTCCATGCTACACCCACGGGCGGTCACCCATATCAAAATCGGCGGGAAAACAGTTCCGGAGGATGTTGTCAGAAGTGTTCTCGGATTCCTGGCACTCTACATAGCACTGTTTGCTCTCTCCACTGTACTGCTGGCCGGCACCGGGGTCGATTTTCTTACCTCCTTTGGTGCCGTGGCTGCAACCATGGGCAATATCGGGCCGGGATTCGGGATGGTGGGGCCGGCCGAAAATTATGCCCAGATTCCCTATTTGGGAAAGTGGCTCCTTTCCTGGTGCATGCTGCTGGGTCGCCTTGAAATCTACACCCTTATCATTCTCGTCGTACCTGAATTCTGGCGGAAATAACGTTTTTATTACGAGTGTCTTTTTGGGGAGTCAATTCGAAATTAAACTGTCAACCTTGACGGCTTCGTAAAAAGTCCAAATTCTGTGTTGCGCTGCATCCTTCGCGGCTTCATGGTACGCTAAGTACAAATCATTACTCAGGATTTGCGCGCCTTGCCAATTTTATAAGATTTGGTGGAGCTTTTATACTTTGCCGTCGAAATCTGACTTTTTACGAGACTGTCAACCTTGGACATCGAAACGTTCAACTTCCGGGAGGGTCTTCTGTAAATTACAGAATCGAGTCTGCGCTTGACTCTTTCAAAAATTTTAAATGAGCCAAAGGTGCCCTCCTACCTTCAAAAAAAACAGGCGGCAATGAAACTCATTCACTGCCGCCCGTAAAAACAATACGCAAGAAAAAATAAAATTATTTACAGAATCTCAATGACGGTTGCCATGGAAACACCTCCGCCGCCGCAAAGCGTGGCCATCCCCAGACTCTTGCCCCGTTTTTTCATGGCATACATCAACGTGAGGATAACCCGCGCGCCGGTACTTCCGACCGGATGCCCCAGGCCGATGCCGGAACCGTTCACGTTGGTGATCTCCCGGTTTAACCCCAGCTCGATTTCACATCCCAGATACTGGGCGGCAAATGCTTCATTGACTTCAATCAATTCAAAATCGTCCACTTTCAGACCGCTGCGTTTGGTCAGGTCCTGGACGGCCGGAACAGGGGAAAGCCCCATGACTGCCGGGTGACAGGCTCCCTTTCCAGAGGCCTTAATGCGTGCCAGAGGTGTTAATCCCAGCTCTTTGGCTTTGTCCGCAGACATCAGCATAATGGCTGACGCACCGTCATTTAAACCGCTGGCATTACCTGCCGTGACTTTACCGATTTTCGGAACAAATGCTGCCGGCAGTTTCTGAAGATCTGCCATGGTGATCCCCGGACGGAAATGTTCATCCCGATCGAAAATCAACGGATCTTTTTTACGGCGGGGCACGGAAACCGGAACGATTTCATCCTTAAAATCACCTTCATCATTTGCCCGTTCTGTGTTGTTATGGCTTCTTAACGCCACTTCATCCATGGCTTCCCGGCTGATATTATGTTTTTGTGCAATAAATTCAGCAGTATGTCCCATAATATAGGGTTTTCCGATAAACATTGAATACGGTGCCTGGCTCGAATCCACCGGACCGTCTGCCGGCAGGGGCATGACATAGGAGCCGCAATGGAGAGCCCTGATCAAAGCATCCACGAATACCTGATCCTGAAGCCGGCAGCCCCAGCGGGCTTTCGGCACTTCATAGGGGGCGCTGGACATGTGCTCCACTCCGCCGGCAAGAATCACATCCGCCATACCCGCCTGAATCATGGCCATACCGGAAAGCACGGCTTCCATACCGGAAATACAGACCCGATTGATGGTGACGGCCGGAACCGTGTCCGGTATCCCTGCCAGCAACGCGCCTACACGGGTAACGTTCAACGTGTCGCTAGACTCCACACAACATCCGAAACGGACATCATCAATAATTGCCGGGTCAATTCCCGCGCGGTCCACCGCCTCTTTCATCACCACACTGGCAAGGGTCGCGCCATTCAAATCTTTCAACGTACCACCGAAACCACCAATCGCCGTACGACAAGCAGATACAATTACCACACCCTTCATATTCATCCTCCTTTTAATCGCTTTATCTTAATCAACAAAACATTTTGTATTGGTCCATAAACCATAGCAGTACCTGAACGAAAAACTGAAAATTTTACCGATCTGCCGGCATAGAGGATAAAGATCAGGTTGTAGCCCGGATTAGCGCGTGAGTGCGTAATCCGGCGATTCAAGGTGTCAGCTATCAGCTATAATGGCCGGCCGCAAAAACAACAGAGTCCATCTCGTTCCCATTCTATTCCCTTGATGCCTGTTGAATCCACTTTGAAATATTTTTAACCACCACCTGTTCCCACTCCGGACTTACCCTGGATTTGATAAACTGCCGGTACACATAATTGGTCAGGTTAACGACTTTCTCATACAGGTAAACTTTTTCAAGCACAGCGCCTTCGACATCTTCCGCCTGTTCCACGCGCCCTGTTTCCGGAGATTTTAAATTCCCGATATTTAAACTTTCCCCTTTGATATTAAACCGCCACTCGCTTTCCCCGGCCTTGGCCACCAGGTTCATTTCCGTTACCTTGGCCCCTTTCTGAAGGGCAATCACCCCTTCTTCAAGCCCCGCGCCGTCGCCTTTTATGGAAATAACTTCATCACGGTTGTGGCTGCTGTTTTCCAGCACCACACGGTTACCGATATACAGATCGTCAAATTCCGCTGCCGGATCCATGAGTTTTTCATTGTCGGTTTCAATCATATACCACAGCCATGTTAGAAATTCATGACCGAGAAACTTATACCGGTTATATGCTACTGAAACATCAAGCATGCTGCCCCCTGTAGAATGTAGTAGGTGAAAGTTTTTCCAGTTGATCCTTCTTCGCATCTTCCAGACCGCAGATCAGGCTTGCTGCCGTATACGGAAACATCCGGATTATCGACAGTTTGAATGATTTAGAAAACAGAGTTTCCAGCTCCTCATTAGCGGCCTTCTGACTGGTAAAAAACCACAGGATCTTTTGCTCATAATTCCATATCAGGTCATACATGTTCGGTGTGGCAGGCATGCGCAAAAACAGGCGGCGCAATACCTCATCCTTGATTTCGCTTTTTTCGTTCTTGTGCAGCGCCTCACGCTCGGATTGTTCCAGACGCTTAGAAACGGCCATTTTGAGATGTTTGGCAATCACTTTTGAGGGAATGGTTTTCTTGTCAATCCGCAGGGAAAAGAGCAGATTGGTGCCGTACATAAATGAAGACCCTTCAAACTCCGGTTTGAACGGTGATTGGAAATCGGTCCAGCCGACACTTTTATCCTCCGGCTCATTGTCGATTTCCCGGATGGTATTCTTTTTTAAGGCATCTGTCACCGTTTCCATAAAAGAACTTTCGATGCTGCCCTCCACACGGTATTGTGTAATTGAAACACTTGAAGATAAAACGCCCATAAACGTAAACTCCTAGACAAACGTTAAATGAAGACTCTCTTTTTAAAGTCAAAAAAATAAATAAAAATGTAAGAACACTCATTAACCGCTATGATGATGACAGGCAAGGATTTTTTCCTGTAAAAAACAGATTGGAATTGATATAAAAATATTGTTATTAACATTTTAGATAGTTGTTATTTAAATGAACAGGAACCCATTACATGAAATTTATTGCCGACCTGCATATTCATTCCCGGTTTTCGCGGGCAACCGCTAAAAGTCTTAATTTTGAGAATTTATATATGGCCGCCCGCATCAAAGGCATCACCGTGGTCGGCACCGGAGATTTTACCCATCCGGGATGGATCGCGGAAATTTCCGAAAAACTGGTTCCAGCAGAACCCGGACTGCTCAAGCTCAAAGACGAGCTGGAAGCCGCATGCGAAAAACAGTTGCCGTTTACCGACATCGTACCGATCCGGTTTATCTTAAGCTGTGAAATCAGCAGTATATATAAAAAAGCCGGGGCAACCCGTAAAAACCACAACCTGGTATTTCTCCCGGGCATCGCATCCGCCACCCGGTTTAACGCCAGGCTGGACCGGATCGGAAACATTAAATCCGATGGCCGGCCGATCCTCGGACTGGATGCGAAAAACCTGCTGGAAATCCTGCTGGAAACATCGGATGCCGGTTTTCTGATCCCGGCGCATATCTGGACTCCGTGGTTTTCCATGTTTGGCTCCAAGTCCGGATTTGATACGATTGAAGAATGCTTTGAGGATCTGACTCCGCATATTTTCGCACTTGAAACAGGGCTGTCATCAGACCCGCCCATGAACTGGCGGGTCGGCAATATTGACGGCATCACCCTGGTTTCCAATTCAGACGCCCATTCTCCGGGCAATCTCGGCAGGGAAGCCAACCTGTTTGACACTGATCTGTCATACCCGGCCATCAAAGACACGTTAAAAACAGGGGATGCCAACCGTTTTTTAGGGACTATCGAATTTTTCCCGGAAGAAGGAAAGTATCATCATGACGGCCACCGAAAATGTGATGTCAATATGCCACCTGACAAATCCCACCAGTACCGTGACCTGTGCCCGGTATGCGGCAAACCCATGACTCTGGGCGTGCTCCACCGGGTTGCGGAACTCGCCACCCGGGAGGAAGGGGGAAAACCGGAAAAAACACACCCCTATTACAGAGTTATCCCCTTAGCGGAAATTATATCCGAAATTGTGGGTGTGGGCCCGAAAAGCAAAAAAGTAGTTTATCACTACGACAAAGCCATTGAAGCACTGGGGCCGGAACTGGACATCCTACACGGCATGGCCATTGAAAAAATTAAAACAGCGCCCATACCCTTTCTCGGCGAAGCCATCCGACGGATGCGCGTGGGGCAGGTCAAAGTTATTCCGGGTTATGACGGCGAATACGGCCGTATCAAGGTTTTAAACCCAGAGGAAAAAGACCGGCTGAGCGGGCAAAAATCCCTTTTTCAAATCCCGAAAAACAATGGTTCTTCGCCAAAAAAAATGGCTAAAGCCCCCCGGCAATCGCCTGAAAAAAAAGCAGCCGTCCTTAAAAAACAAAATAAAAAGCATAAAGCCCCTGAAAAACAAAAAGACACAGGTAAAACACAGACTGCCGAGACGAATAAAAAATCCGACATACTGGCCGGCCTGAACAAAGATCAGCTAAAAGCGGCAACGCACGATAATGGTCCCCTGCTGATCACCGCCGGACCGGGCACCGGCAAAACCCGGACCCTGACCTGCCGAATTGCCCATCTCATCAAAAACAGAGGTGTGAAGCCGGAAAACATTCTGGCGGTCACATTTACCAATAAAGCCGCTGCGGAAATGGCGGACCGTCTGTCAAAGATGTTGGGTAGCAAAAACTCCCTGCCCCTTACAACGACATTTCATGCTTTTTGTTTTAAGCTGTTAAAAGAGGTCAATCATAGAAGCCGTAACCATGCCGTGATCGACGATTTTGACCGCAAAGAACTTGTCGCGGAAGCCATCCGCAGTGTCAAAAAATACATCATTGGCCTGAATATAAAAACTGATGCGGCCGTTAACCGTATTGTCGGCGCCAAACAGCATTTACTGGCACCCACCGATGATCTTGGACCGGTTGCCGGCGGGCTCGATGCAAAAGATTTCGCGGCGGTTTATGAAATGTATCAGCACCTGCTCGATGTCCAGCACCTCTATGATTATGAAGATCTGATCTTTAAAACCGTGAGTTTTCTGGAATCCGACATTGAATCAAGAAATTTCTACAAAACCCGTTTTCCGTATATTTTTGTGGATGAATACCAGGACCTGAATTTCGGCCAGTACAAAATTATCAGAGCCCTGGCTCCGAAAGACGGCAACATCTGCGTGATTGGAGATCCGGATCAATCCATCTACGGTTTCCGGGGATCTGATGTATTGTATTTCCAAAAATTCACGGATGACTTTCCAACAGCCGAAAAAATCCGCCTGACCCAAAATTACCGGTCTTCCGAAACCATTCTGGCAGCATCCCACCAGGTGATTTGCAAACACTCATTAAACGATTTTTCATTAAACAATTTTTCCGGC
>JAJRPH010000559.1 GCA_024280875.1 Deltaproteobacteria bacterium
CTTTACGATACGTATGGGCTTCTTCCTTCAACTGATCAATTTTAAAATTAGCCACATTGATGGCGTGTTCCGCGTCGAGCCGGGCAATTCCGTCGTGACGGGCTTTGGCATCATCCAGCATATTCATAGAATGCGTGCGTTCTTCGGTGGCCGTTGTGAGTCTGGCAACGGCATGGTTGAATCCTGAGACCATCTCGTGAACCTGCGGCGCTTTGATTGTTTTTAAATCCACGACACTGTCATGCTGAAAACCAATTGCCCAGGAAATGATCGTGGTGACGACCACAGCAACAAGAACGTTGGGAATACGCGGATTTATTCGCTTTAAGCCGTACATGATGCCAAAAGCCAGAACTCCCATAATCAGGGTCGGCCAATGGGTATAATATAAGGCTGCCGTGCATACCCTGAATATAGTTTCATAATGATGGGTCGCCTTGTCCACATACACCCCGAACATCTTGGATAGCTGTGAAGATGCAATGATTATGGCCGCCGCATTGGTAAACCCGTTGACTACAGGATGGGAAAGAAAATTGACCACCACCCCAAGCCGAAGAACCCCCAGAGAAAATTGGAAGATACCGACCATAAGTGCCAGTAGAATAGCGTAGGCAATATATCCTTCACTGCCGGCGGTGGCCAGGGGTTCCAGTGAGGCGGAAGTCATCAGAGATACAACCGCCACAGGGCCGGTTGCCAGTTGGCGGCTGGATCCGAAGAGGGCCGCGATAATGGGTGGCAGGAACGAGGCATACAAACCATAATAGGAAGGCATGCCGGCCAGCTGGGCATAGGCCATGGACTGGGGAATCAGGACCAGGGCGACGGTGAGGCCGGACAGTGCATCAATTTTCAGTTTTTCAACGTTGTAGTCTCTCAGCCACTCGATAAAGGGAAAAAACATTTTGATCATTGAAAATACCGCCTATGTTTTTTGATTTTTGTTTGCCGCCATTTGGCGAATGGTGGAGATCAGTTCATTATAAAGTGCCCCGGCATCATATAGATTGCAGTTTTTAAAGCGAACCATACCGTCAACCGTTGACAGTATGAGCAGCGCTGTTTTGCGCGGCGACAGTTTGCCGATGGACCCATCTGCCTGACCCTGCACCAGGGCTTTTTCAAATATATCCACAAAGCAGTTGTATATATCTTCCAGGGAATGCCGGCAGGTATCGTTTTCTTTGGCAAGCTTGTAAGGATAGTACCGGTGGAGCAGGAGAAACCACTCGGCCTTGTTTCCGGCCAGATAAAGGTAAAACGAGACTGTGCCTTCCAGCATTTCCAAGCCGTTGACAAATTTTTTTTCACCGAAATAATGGGAGAACTCTTCAAGAATACCGTCCTTGACACTTCCTAATACAGACAGGAAAAGCTCTTCCTTACTTTTAAAATGGTAAAAAATCGTGGCGCTGACCGCTCCGGTCATCTTGGCAACTTCCACCATAGAGGTGTCTTTAAAGCCATTGGTGGCAAAAAGGAGCGTAGCTGCTTTTAGTATGTCTTCTTTTTTTGACATGGTGAACAGGTTGTAACTTTCTGAAAATAATTTCTATTGGGTTGGTGCTGGTTTCTTATCCGGCACCAAAATCTGCCGATGGACATATTCCATTTGTCGGGATTGGATACCGACCTGCAATTTATTATATTGCACCGTCATTATGAAATTTATTACCGGATCATCAAATAATATTTTTTATGAATAAAACTGACTGATTGATCAGTTTTATTTTAAACACGATTTCTTGTCAAGGTATTTTTCGAAATACAGAGAATCCTGTTTGTGGAAAAAATAGAGGTTTTAAAAATGTTTGATCTTTGACGGCTTTGTAAAAAGCCAAAATTCTGTGTTACGAGCATGCTTCACTTTTTTGTAGGGTACATTTTATGCATCAATAATAGCGAATCATTGCTCATCAATATGTCAAGAACCAATATCATTAACGCCCTCCCATTTCGTTTTTGAGAGGTGTTATAAGACAATCTAAGGGGAAAGTCTGGATTTATTTTATTTGTTGTTATAACGGCATATTACGATATATTTGAACATCCCCACTTTAATCTCAAACAATAATTTCTGATCGTGCGAAATGTGAGCAATATCTCACTTTTTGGGGGCAAAAACAACATTATAGCCATGGCACGAACAAAGCGGCACTCTGTATTCGTGAAAGGCATTTTATAAGACAAGTTAAAAACAATTACCTCCTGTAAAAGTCGATTACGTCATCAAAACAACCCTAAGCGCATCCAATCGGAATCTTGCTCCACGAACATGGTTGCACAGCGCCTGCTTTTCATTTTCCATAATCTCGATTTCTTCTTTGCGGATCTCAGGATTAACTTTCTGCAGCCCTTTTAGTCTTTCGATTTCCGTTCCCATGACAGATTCAATTTCATCGACAGCCGACTTGATCATGGGCTGGGCTGATGCTTCAGCAATTCCCGCAGAAACATTTACCATTTCCGGAAGAAAAATTTCCGTGATCTCCCTGTTTTTCGACAGCCATACACCATTAAAATTTCCCAGTTTTTGTTCAAACAAAACAAAAGGATAATCTTCAGACACATCGTTGCCGGAACTATCTACAACTATGCGGACTGGCGATAGGGGTAGAAAACGCTCGATATGCATCCCTGACGGCGCAATACATTCGAGAACAAATACCGCTTCCAAAAGAATACCCTGCTTTCCGGAATTATTCCATATCGCCAGACTGCTGTTGCCCTTTTCTGTGCCCAAGAGCATTTCCATGGCACCGATAACCATAGGGTGATCCCAACTCAAAAAATCGATCTCTCCCCTGACGCATGCATAGGACCTCTCAAAAGTAAACACCCGTTTGTTTTCTCCCAGGGCGGGAACCGGAAATTCGGAACCGGTCAGGTCATTGAAATGCAATTGAAAGATTCGATCTGAAATTTCATTGGTCCGAATTCTGTAATGATCAAAAATTCTGAGCATATAATTATCAAGATCCCGGCATTCATCAATGGCGATTATTTTATCCGTCAGTTTTTTTGCCTTGCCTTCATGAAATGAATTCAGCTCAAGTATCCGGTTCCGGCCTTTTTCAAACTGCTCGAAAAGTTCTCTTCGATACTCTGCGGTTTGAGTAATCAGCGCGGACATATCCGGTTCGAAAATTTTATCATTTTTAATTTTTGTTTTTAAAAGGTCCGTAACACGTTGTCCGAATTTTTTGTACAGATAATGAAGCCCGTTAACATTATTTTCAAAAACTTCAAGCCCGCTGCTGTGCCAGTTGACCAGGATTTCAGAAGCACTGCCTTTCAGATATGGGACATGAATAAAAATATTCCGGGTCTGTCCAATCCGATCCAGGCGGCCAACCCGCTGTTCCAGGAGTTCGGGATTTAAAGGCAGATCAAACATCACCATGTGATGAGCAAACTGAAAATTTCGCCCCTCGCTGCCGATTTCGGAACAGATCATGATCTGGGCGCCCTGCTTTTCGGAAAACCACGCCGCATTCCGGTCCCGCTGGATCAGGGTCATGTTTTCATTAAAAAGAGCGATTTTAATATTTACCTGTTTTTTAACAGCCATCTCAATGGCAATAGACTTTTCCGGAGACCGACAGATGATCAGAATCTTTTCATTGGCAAGCCTTTTTTTAAGATCCACCAGAAACAGAATCCGGGGATCAGAAACATAATCAAAGGATACAGGGTTTTGATTGGGTATTAATTCATTGAGTAATTCAAGGTTTGCCGGGCGGATATTTACAGGAGATGCGTCCAGCGGACATAATTTTTCAACACGCCGGGGAAACCAGGCAATTGTGGAACGCGTATTTCTAAAGATCACGCGTCCTGCTCCATACCGGTCCAGAATTTCTGTAACAATTTTCCTACGGTCGTTTTTACTGCCATTCACGAGGGAGTCAAAACGCTTTTTTTCTTCTTTCAGCCGAAGCCCTAATATTAATGCCGCACTTTCAATGTCAATGTTTTCAAGTTTGTCGGTGTTGATATGATCGATGAGTTCTGCAATTTTATGATAATTACCGGCATTTTGTAAAAACACATCAAAATCATGATATCTTGCAGGATCCAGGAGTTTGAGACGGGCAAAATGGCTGCGTTCCCCCATTTGATCAGGGGTGGCGGTTAACAGCATCATCCCTTTGCAGGCCTGCCCCAGAGACTTAATAAACCTATACTCCGGGCTATTTTCAACAATGTGGTGGGCTTCATCCACCACCAGCATATCCCACCCAGCATTCAATACCTGCTGTTTACGTCTGTTATTCTTAAAAAAACTAATACTGCAGATGCCCAGCTGATATTCAAGAAAGGGATTGATGTTGGGATCCTGTTTTTCTGCCGAACGGCAGAAGGGTTCGTCAAATATTCTAAAAACAATATTAAACCGCCGCCAGAACTCAACAAACCATTGATGGACCAGTGAATCCGGCACAATGATGAGCACGCGGCTGATTCTTTCACATCCAAGAAGACGATGCAGGATTAAACCTGCTTCAATGGTTTTCCCCAACCCGACTTCATCGGAAAGGAGAACACGAGGCGCATAGCGGGAGGCAACTTCCGCCGCAATATAAAACTGATGGCTGATCAGATCCACACGACCGCCCACAAACCCGCGGACAGGTGATTTTTTCGCCTGGGCCATAAAATTAAGAGTATCAAACCGAAGATTAAAAATTTGGTTTGAATCCACCAACCCGTTGATCAATCGCTCTTTTGGCGTTGAAAAGCTGATGGTATCGCAAATATCATATTCAGGGATCTCGCATCCGTTTCCGCTATAAATTAACAGACCGTTGATTTCTCTGACAGCTTCTATACGCACTTTGATCTCATCCCGGGACATTATTTCATCACCGGGTCTGAATTTAACTCTTTTTAAAGGGGCATTTGCGGTCGCATACTGCCGTTTGGCATGACTCCCAAAGAAACTGATACAGGTCATGCGCTGTTCGACGACTTCAATAGTCCCAAGGCCCAGCTCCGGTTCCATCTCACTGATCCAGCGCTGCCCGGTTACATATTTATGCATCAAAAAACTCTTTTTTCATCCGTCGAATCCGTTTTTTGAAAACCAGTTTCGAATATGCTTTAAAAAATAAACCCCGACAACAATGGCAATGACCGCGAAAACGCCCTGTATGTTGGTAATATGTTCACTTAAAAACTTAAAAAAAATACTCCAGAGCACAATTGCGATAAACGTACCTGAAAATACGGATATAAAATTTCTTTTCAAGCTAAAACAGAGAAAATAAGCAATAAACGATCCCACAACCGGACCGGTAACCGGCAAGGGGACCATTACAAAAATAAAAATTCCGAGCCATCCGTATTTGGAAATAACTTCTTCGTATTTACGGGCATTTCTTTCAGAATTTTTAATGGCCTTTTGTAAAAAACCGAATCGAAAATATTGATTATTAAATGAAAACAAAAACAGGGAAAAACTGAAACAAACAATAAGGACTTCCAGAAACATATTGTAAAGGATTGTGACGTAAATATTAATATCAAAAGCGATACAAAGCCCGATACCCGCAGCTCTACCGCCGAGTGAATGGGCAACAAACGCACCAAAAAGGGTTCGGCCAAGGAGCAAGTCATAGGAAAAAGCATACCCAATGATCGCAAAGAATATAATGAACAGGATAATAGAAACGAATAGCATCCTGCCTGCTTCGGAACTATACATGATTCTTAAATTGAATTTATTTCCCATAAACATACATTTCCATTTGATCCAAAATTTTTTATTATACACAATCAAGAGAGTTGCTCAAATACAAAATTTCTGATTATTAATAAAGAAATAAAAAAAGAGGAAAATAAAGTTTTCAAAAAATGAATGATGACCGCAAAAGCAGAACAAAGTTAAAAAATGAAGTTAAAGCATTGCAAGATCTTGGGGAACAACTTGTGGAGCTTTCGACGGATCAGCTGAAAACGATTCAGTTACCCGAAGAACTTTTATCCGCCGTCAAAGAAGCCCGTCAAATTTCGCAACATATAGCCAGGCGACGGCAAATGCAATACATTGGTAAACTGATGCGCGAAATAGATCCGGAACCCGTTCAGAATTTTCTCGAAAATATCCGGCAGGGAAATTATCAGAGTACAATGGCATTTAGAAAAATTGAGAAATGGCGGGATGAACTCAAAGAAGGAAACTTAGAAATTATTGAAGAAATTATTGCCAGCTGTCCGAACGCCCAGAGGCAACGGCTGAATCAGCTGATAAGAAACGCGCGTAATTCAAGAACACCGGGCCAGGTGTCAAAGGCATCAAAGGCACTTTTCCGTTATCTTAAAGAAATAGATAGCAGTCCATGATTTTCAGTCCCCCTCTTATCACCCCCAGACTACTCTTGAAAAAAGAGTCTTTAAATGATTTTGAAAGATTCTTTGCAATGAGCAAAGACCCTGAAGTTATGCAATATATCGGTGACGGGAGTATTTTTCACTGGACCCGCAATACTGCCTTCGAAAGATTCAAAGCCAGCCTTGGCCGGACAAATGCCGATGAATTTGGAAAACTGGCGATCTATACTAAAGAACCTAATCGTTATATCGGATGGTGTGAAATCAGGTATTCAAAATTTCTGGATCATATTGAATTGGGATATCGTTACCACAGGGATGAGTGGTTTAATGGCTATGCCACGGAAGCGGCCGCTGCTGTCCTTTCAGAAGCCTACCAGTTGTCCGGTTTTGACCGGATACTCGCTTGTACTCACCCTGAAAACCTTGCGGGTATCCGCGTACTTGAAAAACTGGGTTTTACTTACGCTTTTTCAAAACAGAGCCGGCCAGCCGGCAGGGACATCCCTGTCTATCGAATGGACTGTAAAACGTTTGAGGAGAAGCATTAAAAAGGATTCACAAAATAAACCCCTGCAAACGAATCTGCTTCCATCTACACAAAATATTCAGCAATATTGATACCCCACTTGCCGACATCTAACGTTCTGACAATCGTCCTTTTGTAGTCTCCATCGTTATTTTTCTCGGCCAGGTCAAACGAAACCGCATCCATCTGATTGCCGTTGCTGTCCGCGATTATGAGGATATGCGGCCGGCTGACAAATCCGGGATTGCTTTCGAACACAAGCCCCAGTTCACTTGAATCCAGAACAACGAGAGTGCCGATTGGGTATATGCCGACCATATTAATAAAAAACTGTAGCAACAGGGGGTCCAGCTGATTACCGGCCTGC
>JAJRPH010000027.1 GCA_024280875.1 Deltaproteobacteria bacterium
TAACATGTGAGTTACCTCTTTCAATTTTGATATTTGTTTAACACCAACATCAAAATCGGTAACTCACATCTTTGCAACTCTTTTAAGTGCTCAATGTGTCAGATCATATCTGAACTAATATAATTTAGAAGCCTAAAAAATCACAAATCAAAGGATCTCGACCACGGAAACAGTGCTCTGGTTATCGAATCTGAGTATAACGTTTACTATTATACCAGTGACGGTCATTTACTTCAGGTCAAACAAAGTTTCTTTGTCATCCTTAGTGCGATCTGTGTTTGTATGTAACAGCTTTCATCAGTAGCCACCAGATCGAAATTACCCCCTGCTGGCGCGTTGGGCGAAATTGTCATAACAGCGCAAAATATTGTGATATTTCGGATCAAGTTCAGCCTTCACCATATGGGCTGTTTCAAAAGTTACGAACAGGGTGATATCCGCGATTGATAACTTATCACCATAAACAAAGGAGCGATCCCCGATAAAGTTATCAAGCTGTTTCAGCGCCTCAGCCTGACGCATCCGTCCATATTTTATGACATCAGACGACTGGTCAAATCTACCGGCAAAAAGCGGCATCATATGATGAGCCATGATTCCCATCATACCCATGATCTCCATATCGATGAAACGCTCAATGGCCTTGATCTTTGCCCGCTCTTCCGGGCTATCGCCGGTCAGGGAGTGGTGCGGGTAAATTTCTTCAAAATATTCAATGATCGACAGGCTTTCCGTAATCGCAGACCCGTCTTCCAGTTGCAGTACCGGTACTTTTCCCAGCGGGTTTATCGCTTTAAACTGCGGGCTGTTCTGCTCGCCCGAGAATAGATCAACTTCAATAGTTTCAAAGCCAACCGTGATATCTTTTTCTCTCAGATAAAGATTGATTTTTTTAGCATTCGGGGCAATTTTACAGGTAAATAACTTCATTATTTTTCCACGACAACTCAAACTAAATACAGGGTAATATGATAAGAAATAAGGGTGCAGAAATTCTGCACCCTCACCATCATGGAGCAATCAAAAACGACGGGAAACAGACATGCCCCACTCCCGTGGGCGTCCGAATACGACGTTACGGAAACCAAAAGCCGGAATTGATTCTGCACTGGTGAAATATTGCTTGTCCGTAATATTAAGCACAAAGAAGGCAATCTGCCAAGCATCATCCACGCTATTCCATGTTATTCGGCCATTCAACAATGTATAGGCCCCCTGAACAATTTCAGGCGTATTCTGCGGATCATTAAACGTCTGGCCCCGATGGTTTAAATCGCCCCGAATTGTCAATTGTCCCATATCACCGCCAAGATCAAAGGCATATTGCGCCCCGGCATTCAATGTCCATTTCGGAGCATTGGGAAGTTTGTTATCAATAGAATATCCCGTAGATGCCGCCAGCGCTTGATAGGCATTATCCATATAACCTAACCCAAAGTTCAGATCGAACCCTGCCGCAGGACGGGCAACTATTTCCGCTTCAAATCCCCATATATCCACATCGCCGGCATTATCCACGGTTAAGAGCAAAGAACCATTGTCCGGATTAACAGAATTGGAAAAAAGCTGCAGGTCATTATACTTGCTATAAAAGCCCGCCAGATTAAATGTCATACGGTTATCCAACAGGCGACTTTTTATTCCCATTTCATAGGCAGTAAGATTTTCCTGATCATAACGCTTGAATTCCGCAGGCTGCAGGGGCCGTGGGTTCCAGCCGCCACTTTTAAAACCTTTGGAGAAAGAGGCATATAGTAACACATCATCACTCACATGATAATCAAGTCCAATTTTTGGCGTGAATTTTGACCAGCTTTGCGTATCCGTGGTCGGTGCTGTGGCGATTTTACCGCTAGCGGGGAATTTGGAATCAATGAAATATACTTTCCGTTCATAGGAATAACGCCCGCCAAGGGTAAAGAATAATTGCTCTGACACGTCATAGGTCATATGCAGAAAAGCTGCCCAGTTGTCTGTATCCAGTGACGTTATGGGGTTCACATTCAGGTCAAAAATAGCATTCAGCGGATTACCCGCGCCACCGGCACAGGGCGCTGGTGGTACCGCAGGACAGGTTAGGCCCGGGATCAACGGCACAAAGGCACCCGGCATGAGTTCCAGAGACTGGAAAATACCAGATGCAAGAATAACATTATTATTGTCATTGATCTTCTCGTTAAAATAATATCCCCCCAGCAGCCAGTTTAGTTTTCCATCTGCGGCATTCCCGCCAAGCTGGAATTCCTGACTGAATTGTTTTTGATGCTGTACCTCATCGGTATGGATGACGGGAAAGGGTGAATAATCAATGTCCGTCTGAATTACAGCATCCATTTTCCGGTAAGCTGTGATGGATTTCAATGTTAAATTATCATTGATGGCCCAGTCAATATGGGCGCTAAGGCCCCAGGTATCATTTTTATCTTTTGTAGGTCCTGTGCCATTTGACAAGGCCGGGTCACCGGTTACAAAACGATCATCAAAGAGGGTGCCTGCCGGAAATCCA
>JAJRPH010000028.1 GCA_024280875.1 Deltaproteobacteria bacterium
TAATTTTTTCACCGACATCCTGTCCGGCGGTGATGAAACATCTGCCCGGGTTCGTGTCCAGGAAGCGGTGGCTGCCGGTGCTGAGATTCTTGCGGTCGCATGCCCTATGTGTGCGGTCATGCTGGAAGATGCGGTCAAGGTGGAGAATATGGAAGCATCTCTGCGCGTTTGCGAAATATCGGAAATTGTGATGGCGCGGATTGATTTGGATGCGTGAAAGATAGAGACATTGTACCGTTAAAGCCTGGTCCTTTGAGCTAAATTCTTTACTGTTTGTGGCTAACGAACCAGTTCTGTGATAACCTCATAAATATCTCTTCGGTGACCAATGGCATAAATAATGATAGTTTTGTCTTGGTTATCAATTTGATAAATTGCCCGGTAACGTTTCATTTTTAAAGATCTGAAGTCGATCAGTTCATTTTGCAATGATTTCCCCAGATACGGCGTTTTATAAAGTTCTTTCAGGGTGGTCATGATCTGTTTTTTAATGTCCGGATGCAGGTTGCTGAACATTTCAGCAGCGGTAGCGGTCAGTTTTACCCGATACATTAAAGAAGATCCTCCAGATCAATCAGGGGTTTCTTCTCCTTTATCTCACTTTGAGAGTGCCGAATCTGTTTCATAATATTCTGATCTCCCAGAATTACCATGGTTTCTCGCATTGCCTCGTATTGCTCCATGGACATGAGAACAGCCGTGGGGATGCCATTTTTGGTGATGGCGACAGTGTTTTCTCTGTCATCGATCATGCGAATCATGTCCAGCAACAAGGCTTTGGCCTTTGTGATGGGGATATAACTGTCTATCTGCATGGAGTTCCACCTCATGATGGGTTAAATTAGAAATTATGACCATTATAATGACCATTATAATTAATGTCAACTTTTTTCCTCTCATTCCCACGCTCCTGCGTGGGAATGCATAAAATTTCTTTGCGTCTATAAATTACCATATAGTAATCTTTTCATAATCTCCTCGTAATGATCCTCTGATACATCGTCAGACGATACATCTTCAAAAAAATAAAAATGGATATCTCATCACAATTTCGATATGAATGAATATGTATGGAAAAAATTGTTATGAGAAAAATTTAAAGGATCATGATTAAGATGCGGTTATTACTGGTTGAAGATGACGTTAAAATAGCCTTGTTTATTACAAAAGGATTAAGGGAAGCTGGGTTTGCCGTGGATCACATGGAAAATGGCGAGGACGGGCTGCACATGGCATTAAACGAACCCTATGATGTGGCGATCATTGATATAATGCTTCCCAGGATTGATGGATTAACGGTCATTGAAAAAATGCGCAACAGCGGCATAAATATACCGGTTTTGATATTAAGCGCAAAAAGAACCGTGGACGACCGGGTGAAAGGGCTTAAAACCGGTGGGGATGATTATCTCACCAAGCCGTTTGCTTTTTCAGAACTCCTTGCCCGGATTCACGCGCTTATCCGCAGATCAGCCGCTGTTTCCGTCCCGACCAGAATTGAGGTGGGGGATCTGGTTATGGACATTCACACCCGAAAAGTCGAACGCTCCGGACAACAAATTGATATACAGCCGCTTGAATTCTCACTCCTTGAATATCTGATGCGCAATGCCGGTCAGGTAGTGTCTAAAACCATGATTATGGAGCATGTCTGGGATTATAATTTCAATCCTCAGACCAATGTAGTGGAGGCACGGATCTGTCATTTGCGGGATAAGGTGGATCGTGGCTTTGAAAATAAATTAATACACACGATTCGCGGAGTCGGATATGTCCTCAAATCAGTCGCATAAGCATAGGGATACACTCTCTTTCCGGCTGCCCCTTTGGTATGCGTTGATATTTACCCTGACATCGTTGCTGGCACTCTCCATTTTTTATTACTGTATCTCTCAGATTACCATGGGAAATACGGATGATGAATTGCTGGAAGAGCTTAATGAAATTTATGTACTCATGCAGGAAGGCGGCGTTGACCAGGTTACCGTTGAAATCGTTTTAGAGGCTGAATCAGAAGGGAACGGCATATTTTATCGATTACTCACCAATGATGGTGTGGTTTTAAAAGCAATAAACATGGAGAATTACGGGAATGTTGCGGTCTCTGAAGCTGCGCTTGAAGGTTTGCGCGGGAACGAAAAATATGTGATCGAAACGCTTAAAATACCGGAACATGGATATGACGTACGCGTCATTTATGGGGCCATCAGTCCAACGATTGTTTTTAATATGGGGCTGTCGCTTAAAGATAATTATAAATATTTAGGTATTTTTCGAAATCTTATCATTTTATTGCTGATCCCACTTTTTTTCATCGCGGCTTTCATCGGCTGGTTTCTGGCCCGGCATGCCTTAAAAGGGGTTGAAGATGTGACGCAAACCGCCATTAAAATTTCAAACGGCGCCATTGATAAACGGGTAGATGTAAAAAGTCGGTTTTATGAAATAGATCGGCTGGCAAACACCTTTAACGGCATGCTCGATCGAATTCAATCCTTAATTAATGGCATGCAGGAAATGAACGACAACGTCGCCCATGACCTTCGAAGTCCGCTGACCCGGATTCGGGGACTTGCTGAAATAACCCTGATTGGCAAAAAGTCCATAGAAGACTATTCCGAAATGGCAGCCAGCACCATTGAAGAATGTGACAAGTTGATTGCAATCATAAATACCATGTTAGATATTACGGAAACCGAATCCGGTGTCAGCCTGTTTCAATCAGAGCCGCTTGATATCGTTGAACTGATTGTATCGGCCTGCGAATTATTTGATCCCATTGCAAAAGAAAAAGAGGTCCGTCTGACTACGGTTCTGCCCGACAGATTAATTATTCAAGGGGATAAAAGTAAACTTCAGCGCCTGGTTACGAATTTGTTGGAAAACGCCATCAAATACAACAGGCAGGGGGGAACAGTCACAATTTCGGTAAAACAGGAAAATCAGCTGGTCAACCTTCAGGTTGAGGATACCGGTTTAGGTATCCCGGAAGAGGAATTGCCCCATATCTTTGAACGGTTTTATCGGTGCGACCGGAGCCGTTCCCAGGCCGGCATTGGTCTGGGGCTGAGCCTTGCCAAAGCCATTGTTAAAGCGTTTGGAGGGGAGATCCGCGTTCAAAGCACCCTTAATCAAGGCAGTTTGTTTACCGTTTCTTTTTTAATAGATTCCAAAAGAACATTAAAATAAAATTAAATTGATATATAAAAAAATAAGAAGAGAGCAATCATGATTCCCTGTCAAAAAGATATATCCATTGTTATCCCCGCATACAATGAAGCGGAAAAGATCGGGGCTGCGTTGTCGGCGATTCAGGAACTCCTTTGCCGTCAGGACCGGTGGCAAACATATGAGGTCATTGTGACGGTGGACGGATGCATCGACAAGACAATGGAGATTGTAACGGAACGCTGTCGGACTTTCCCGCAACTGCGGATCGTTTCCTATCAGAACAACCGGGGCAAAGGGTTTGCGGTAAAGACCGGTGTTGCGATAACCTCCGGTGCGCTGGTGGTATTTATGGACGCTGATCTTTCAACCCCTATAACCGAACTTCTCCGCCTATCGGCTGTAATCGAAAATAAAACCGCCGATCTGGTTATCGGCTCACGGCGCATGTCCGATTCCGAAATTCTGATCCGACAGCCGTGGCATCGGCGGGTCATAGGGGGTTGCCTGTCATTATTTACTCGAATGGTTCTGGGGCTCAGGTTTTTTGATACCCAATGCGGTTTCAAGCTGTTTAATGGTGGTGTGGCGCGTAATCTTTTTGCAGACCTGAACTGTCCGCATTTCGGTTTTGACCTGGAAATTCTTTTCAGAGCCCGTCGTCGAGGGTACCGGATTCTGGAAATGGGGGTGTCATGGCGAGACAACCCGTCATCCAGTGTAAGGCCAATACGGGACAGTATCAGAGTTCTGGCGTTTGCATGTAAGCTTCGCCTGAACCCTTTGTCTTTAAAAGATAAATTCATATTTTCCGACGAAACAGTTTTAACGGTTTATCCGGAAATTCATCATGCAAAATAAACACCGGCTGATATTTTCCCTGCTGCTGCTTTCCCTTGTCCTGCCCGTATCGCTGCTTATAAACCTGACCGATACGACCGAGGGACGTTACTCAACCATCGGCAGGGATATGGCTGCCAGCGGCGATTATATAACCCCTATGGTCTGGCATTCCGGGGGATATGTCCCTTACCTTGGCAAACCGCCGTTGCAGTTCTGGATGATTGCGGCCTCCATAAAGATTTTCGGCGCGAATGAGTTTGCGGCTCGATTCCCGTCTTTTTTGGCCGCAGCTTTGCTTTTAATCCTGATGTACGAAATTCTGCGGCGTTACATTGATCCTGAAATAGCCGGTCTGTCTGTCTGCATTCTCACCGCCTGTCCGTTTTTCTTTGTGTATTCAGGCACGGTAATCGTGGATATGACCTTAACCTTATTTGTGGGAGCTGCGGTGTGTTGCCAGATTGCGCTCATGAACGAAAGAACAAAGGCCCGGCAAACTGCCTGGAGTCTGGCCGTTTTTGCCTCCCTGTCCCTCGGAATGCTGACTAAGGGCCCGATCGCCGTAATTATTTTTGGTTTTCCGGTTGTCCTCTGGTCGCTATGGAACAGAAGCTGGCTGGCATTTAAAAATCATAGATGGATTTACGGGATATTACTGTTTACCGCGATCTGTCTTCCCTGGTTTTTGATGGCTGAAAAGCATAACCCCGGTTTTCTGCATTATTTTTTCATCAATGAAAATCTGATGCGATATATATCACACAATTACGGCGACCGTTACGGAACCGGGCACCTTCATACACGCGGAACGGCACTTCTCTACCTGATTGGTGGCTGCCTCCCCTGGTTTATTTGGGCCGGAGCCCTGATGGTAAAAAAAGGGATACATGCGCCGGCCGAAGGTGTCTGGAAGGATCGCAACCTTCAGTTTTTATTTTTGGGCAGCGTCGGGTATGTTGTGTTCATCTGCTTTGCCAAACAGTTGACGCCTACTTACCTGTTGCCCGTAATCCCGTGGGTTGCCGTGTGTCTGGCGGTCTGTATGCGTCGACTTAAAATTCCTGTCGCTATGATCCAGACTGTAGCCGGGGTGCTGGTCGTAATATACGTTGCCGGCCTTCTGGTTGCTGCGCCGTTTATAAACCACCATAACTCCAGCAAACAGGTTATTGAGTTTGTCCGGGGCCATTTTATGGATGGCCCCCTCTACTTTGTGGCAAAAACACCGGAATCCGCATACTTTTACGGGCAGGAATTGATATCGAGCCATCCTGCAGAACAAGCGAATACAAGTATTGATAACACAATAGATGGCCCGACAGACTATCTTTATGTCATCAAGGATCGATATTTGAAACACCTGTCTCCGGAGAACCAGGAGAGGCTTTTCCTGGTGGGCCAGGCAGGGGTATATAAGTTTTACAGAAAAAAGCCCCGGCCCTAATTTTTACTGGCCAGCCAGTTCTGTCGACACCGATCTTACCGGCTTCCTGAACAGTTTGTGAGGATTGCTATCAGAGAACGCAGTTGCCTCTTCATATCCAATTCCATAAGGTGCTTTCTCTTTCATCGTTGATTAATATGAGTAATGATATGCCTCTGATTTTCTGTTTTTAATTTGAGCGAAGGAGTTCAAATTTTTTCATTGATGGTTTCTTCAATGCGAGCGCCGATCATATTTTTTGCGTGTCTGGCGGTACTGTTCAGCGGTCTTTTTAATCGGGATCTCTGGACGCCGGATGAACCTCGGGTCGCCGCAATATCTCTTGAAATGAGCCGGACAGGGGATTTGATTGTTCCCCGGCTGGCCGGAGAGCCATTTATTGAAAAACCGCCCCTGTATTTTGCTGTTTCGGCTTTTTTTATTAAATTTTTCGGATCGACGATTGGAAACACCAATGCCATCCGGCTGGTGACGGCACTTTTCGGCATTGGGACGTTGTGGATGACTTTTCTGCTGTCAAAGCGGCTTTTTGGCCGTTCTTCAGGGGTTTTGGCTGCTGCAGTTCTGGTGACAATGGCCGGGTTTATTGAAAATTTTCACTGGATCAGGGTGGATGCAGCACTGTGTTTTTTTGTGATTGCCTCCATCTGGAGCTTTGCAGAAGTCTATTTTGCCCAAAAGCCGTGGTTTTGTCTGCCGGCCGGATTTTTTATCGCCGGTGCTTTTCTTGTAAAAGGATTTATTGCGCCGATTTTAATCGGTATCCCGTGGTGTGCAATGACTGGCTTATGGCTTTGGGATCTGAAAAAAAACGGCGCAACCCAAAAAGACTTGTACATCTGGCATCATTTTTTCGGACTGGCAATAATGATACTCCTTTCCGGTGCCTGGATGTATATGCTCAAGGTAAAAGGCGGTGCGGAGCTCTGGCATGAATGGTTCTGGGTTAACCATGTGGACAGGCTGCTCGGGAATGCGGCGGCAAAAGGGCACATCCGGACCGGAAAACCGTTTTATTATGTGGCCCAGCTTGCGGTGGATTCACTCCCGTGGTTTCCGCTCATTATTGCCTGGGTCGGGTCTTTTTGTAAACAACTTTTGAAACAAAACCGACCATCATCAGCGGATATTTTTTTGTTTATCTGGGGGGCAGGCTCCATTCTTTTGCTTTCCTTATCGGCAACCAAGCGCGGTATATATTTGGCCCCTGTTTTGCCGGCATTTGCAATCATATGCGGGCAGGTGCTGGTAAAACCCATTGAGAATAGAGCTCTTAAGGGATATTTCCTGTTCTGGGGAGGGCTCGGCCTGGTGCTCCTGGCCGCATTGACGGTTCTTCCTTTTTTTGAAAGATTCTACCAAGAAGCGCTTTCAAGCAACACTGTCGATTTTCTGGCAACATTTGGTTATGGGAATGTGTTATCCGGCATCGGCTTTGCCGTTTGTCTGCTGATCACTCGTAAATGGATCAAGGGGTCTGTCAATGCCTGGCATGTCATTTTTTTTACATCGGTTTTGTTTGTGTGCCTGTTGAATTTTCCGGTAAAGGCCATTGATATGGAAAAAAGCATGCAATCCGATATTCAATCGTTTATTGCTCAAATTCCGCCGGACCGGCGGCCCCATGTTGCCGGTACTCATTTTAACGAGACCATGCAGGCATGTTTTTATTATTATGCCAACTGGCCGGTAAAGCAAATTGTTGATGAAAATCGCATCCGGAAAATTATCAGCGGAAAAGACCGTGAATTTGACAGTATTATTGTCAACAGAGACTGTCCCAGGCAGGAAGCTGTCGATTCCATTAATAAACTCTTGAACAGGCCCTACCGGATTATTGAAGAGCAATATACCGGAAATAAGCGGCGCATTTTCTGGGTTGATGGAAATGTGAATTGAAACCTTATTAAAGAATATCTTAAAATGCTGATCATAAGCTTGGCCGTTTCTCGCCGGACACCAGATTACCGGACAATACTAAAACGGCTGCTGTTGCCAGTATCGCACCGGTAGAAAATGCCAACAGCGGACCGAATTCGGCCCAGAAAATGCCGAACATCAGGCTCGCCGGGAGGGTGGCAAAACCGACGGCGGCATGATACCATCCGTATGCTCGACCTCGATCCCGGACCGCTGCAAAATCAGCCACCAGTGCACGTTCCGCCCCTTCCGCCATCCCGTAGTAGACACCATAGAAAAGCAGCAGTACGCAGATTATCCAGAAATGGGATGCAAACGGTATAGCCATGTACACCGCCGCATAAATGATCCATCCGGAAATGATTGCCGTTCTTCGGCCGACCCGGTCTGCCAGCCACCCGCCGGGCAGGCTGAAAACAATTTTTGAAAGATGCAGCAGAATCCACAGGCTGATGACCCAGCCAAGGCCCAAACCAAAGCGGGTCTGGGCATAGAAGATCAGAAACAAATCGGAACTGTTGCCAAGGGTAAACAGAACCACCGCGAGCAGAAAAAAGAAAAACTGCGGTGAAAGCCGGGATTTTTGGTGGGGCGGTGTTTTTTCCGGAAGGTCTGATGTGTCGAGGGGGCGGGGCCTTTCCCGAACCAGTCGCCATAAACAGGTAGTTGCCGCCAAGCCTGGAATTGCTGCTAAAGCAAACAACCAGCGCAACGCGTCCATTTCACGGGGACCGGCCGCATGATTCCCATGCTGCCACAAGACCGTTTGCCCCAGCATCAGGTATAAAAAAGCGGCTGCGACAAGCGGGCCGGTCACCGCACCGGCATGGTCCATCAATCGATGAAAGCTGAACGCCCGCCCCCGGAATCCCGTTGTTACCGATTCACTGAGCAGAGCATCCCGAGGCGCCGTGCGGATCCCTTTTCCGATACGGTCAAACAAGCGAAAGGCAACCACCTGCCAACCGGCACCGGCAATGGCGGTAAACGGACGGATAGCGCTGGAAATCGCGTAGCCGGTCAGTGCCAGGGGTTTGCGCCGGTTAAACCGGTCGCTGAGTCGGCCGGCGTAAAATTTAAGCAGGCTGGCCGTGCTTTCTGA
>JAJRPH010000029.1 GCA_024280875.1 Deltaproteobacteria bacterium
AAGTGTATTTCCGATATCGGCGCACAGGCTCCGGATATAGGTTCCGGAGGAACATTGGGTTTCAAACCGGATTTCGGAAAGCGTTATATCAATTATTTTAATGTATGATATAAAAACTTTCCGGGGTGGTTTGATAACTGGCGTTCCGTTTCTCGCATATTTATAAAGCGGTACTCCGTTATGTTTTAACGCTGAATAAGCCGGGGGAATCTGATAAATTTCACCCTCAAACTGTTTACATGCTTCGACAACAGCATGTTCCGAAACCGTGCCAATCGGACGGGTTGCCAGAATATTTCCGGTGGCGTCCAACGTATCTGTTTCAATACCTAATTTCAAAACAGCTGCATATTTCTTCGGGCTGGCAAGAAAAAATCGGGACAGGCGGGTTGCCCGATTGACTGTGCAGATCATCACGCCGGTGGCCATTGGATCAAGCGTCCCGGTGTGGCCGATTTTGGAAATACCGGATATTCTTTTGATCCGGCTGACGACTCTGGCCGAAGTCATATTCTGCGGTTTGTCAACTACCAAAATGCCACTGGTTTCATCATTTGTCATTATCTATAACACACTCTTATTATAAATGAATAAAACATCCTCCTGAAAAGTTAAAGATTTTCCGAAAAATAGAAAATGGTTCTTTTTAAATCAGGCAGGGTCGCCTGGATATCAAAGCCAGCCGCATTTCGATGACCGCCGCCGCCGAAAGATGTGGCTATTGAGGCAACATTTACCGCGCCCTCCGAACGGAGACTGACATGAAAGTGGCGTTTGTCTTTTTTCCCGGGGCTTCGTTTTTTTTCAAACAACAGAGCGGCCAGTTTGACGTTCTCAATCTGTTTGGCATAGTTGATCAGGCCATCGACATCCTCAATCATTGTCCCGGTTGTCTGCAGCATGTTCTGGGTGAGTGTCATAATCGAGAGCCTGCCGTTATAGGACAATTCAATGGAATCAAACAGCATATTCAGCAGCTTAATACGGTTTAAAGAAATCGTTTCATAAACATGGTGTGCCACTTTGTGTGGATTGGCACCCAGCTGAACCATTTTATGAGATATTTCAAAAGCCTCCGGGGTCGTATTGGCAAACCGGAAAGAACCGGTGTCCGCCATGATTCCCGTGTATATGGAATAGGCCATTCCTTTATCGATCGACACATGATCTATTGCTGAAATCAGCTGGTAAATCATTTCAGACGTCGAAGACGCAGCCGGGTTAATATATTGTAGCTTTCCAAATCGGGTATTGGTGGTATGATGATCAATATTAATGATTACCGGGATTTTGGAAACAGCTGCCGCCACTTCACCGATGCGGTGAAGATCCGAGCAGTCCAGAATAATTGCCGTGTCATATTCGGTGATATCGCCAACCGATCGATGAATCAGGTGAATAGATGGCAGAAACTGATAAACCGCCGGAATGGGGCTTTCATTATAGAGTCTGACTTTTTTTTTAAGTTCCTGTAGTGCAAGTCCCAAGCTGATAAGCGCGCCGATGGCATCTCCATCAGGATGTACGTGTGACGCAAGCAGTATGCGGTTACTCTTTTTCAGGTGGTTGATTATTTGTGGTATGCTCATTTTTTATTTTTTTTAAAACAGAATTCATGTGAAATCCGTAATCGATTGAATTGTCATAATAGAATTGAAGATCAGGCATATATCGCAGTTTCAGTTTCCGTGCAAGAGTATATTTGATAAACCCTTTTGCTTTTTCAAACCCGTCAAACGCCTCTTCTTTGGTTGAGATACTATCGGAAATCACAAAATATATTTTTGCCAGTTTCAGGTTCGGAGACATTTTGATACCGGTAATGCTGACTGATACCAAGCGGGGATCATTAATCGATTTATGTAAAAGCCGTGACAGAGCTTCATGGATTAATCCACCTACTCGGTCGGCTCTGGCAAAGGGTTTTACGTTCATATATTAATGATCTCCATATCCGTATCGATAATTTCGGCTAATTGAAGATTTTCTATAAATTCAAAAATTTTATCTAATTTTGAGTTGATCCGGCGACGGTCATTTCCCGTCAGTGCAAATCCTATTTCCGCCCGTTGATGCACATCATTCAAATCGACCTCGGCCATTGATACGTTAAACGCATTCCGGGTACGATTAATAATCGCTTTAATAATTTTTCGTTTTTCTTTTAAAGAATGGCAAAACGCCAGCCTGAATGCTATTTTTCCAACCCCGACGACCATGGCATAAATCCTTAATTCAGGTTTCTACCTTCAGTCTTCTACCTTAAGTCTATCTTTTGCTATACAGGCAGGGTAGGTGCGACCTCTTCAAGATAATAACATTCGATAATATCGCCGATTTTAATATCGTTGAAATTTTCAATGTGAATACCGCATTCATAATTCTGGATGACTTCTTTCACGTCATCCTTAAACCGCCTTAAAGTGGCGAGATTTCCGTCATAGGTGACAATGCCGTCTCGGATGAGCCGAACCTGAGTGCCTCTCTGGATCTTGCCGCTGGTTACGTAACATCCTGCAATCGTACCGATGCTGGGCACATGGAATGTCTCTCGGACTTCGGCCTCGCCAAGGACTTTTTCTTTAAATTTTGTGTCCATCATGCCGAGCATGGCATCTTTAATGTCCTTGATGGCATTGTAGATGATATCATAATACCGGATATCAACGTTTTCTTCTTCGGCAATAAGGGCGACTTTAGCTGTCGGCCGAACATTAAAGCCTAAAATGATGGCATTGGAAACCGCTGCCAGGGATATATCCGATTCGTGAATCGGGCCGACGGCGGAATGGATGACACCGATCTTAACTTCATCAATGGACAATTTGGTCAGCGAATCCTTAAGAGCTTCAATGGATCCCTGAACATCCGCCTTGATAATAAGATTTAAGTCTTTTACTTCACCTTCCATCAATTTTTCGTACAGTTTTTCAAGGCTCATCCGGCTGGTTCTGGCAAGTTCCTTGGCGCGCTGTTTTTGAAGCCGGTGTTCACTGACCTGCTTGGCATCTTTTTCAGATGCCATGACGTTAAGTTGATCGCCTGCCATGGGAACACCGGACAGGCCGACGACTTGCACAGGAATGGACGGACCGGCTTCTTTGATCTGGTTGCCCATATCGTCAAACATGATTCTGATTTTTCCATAATAACTGCCACATACAACCGGGTCTCCCACGCGAAGGGTTCCTTCTCTGATCAGAACGGTTGCCACCGGGCCGATTCCTGTGTCCAGCCTGGATTCAATAATGTGTCCGGTTGCGAGTTTGTTTGGATTGGCTTTTAATTCAAGCACTTCTGTCTGGAGAAGGATCATCTCCAACAGGTTGTCGATCCCGATTTGTTGCTTTGCGGACACATTGACAAAAATGGTTTCTCCACCCCAGTCTTCCGCAGCCAGTCCTTTTTCGGCCAGTTCCCGTTTAATCCGTTCCGGTTCTGCTTCCGGTTTATCGATTTTATTAACTGCAACAATAATCGGAACACCGGCTACTTTGGCGTGGTCGATGGCCTCAATGGTCTGCGGCATGACACCATCATCTGCGGCCACAACAAGAACCACAATGTCAGTAACATGGGCACCCCGGGAGCGCATCGCAGTGAAGGCCTCATGGCCGGGTGTGTCTAAAAAGACAATATCACCGGTCTCATGCTTTACATGATAGGCACCAATATGCTGGGTAATCCCGCCCGCCTCCAGTTCGGTGATTTTTGACCGGCGAATAACATCCAGCAGGGATGTTTTTCCATGGTCAACATGGCCCATGATCGTGACCACTGGCGGACGCTGAAGTAACTGATCAGGTGAATCCACTTCCGTTTTGAGAACGGTTTCTTCTTCAAACATTGCTTTTTCCAGTTCAAATCCGAATTCCGTAGCGACCAGGCAGGCGGTGTCAAAATCAATGGTTTGGTTGACCGTAACCATCATGCCCATGCCCATGAGTTTGGCAATCAGCTCGTTGGCTTTTATCCCCATTCGTTTGCCCAGATCCGACAAAACAATTGTTTCATCAATTTTAAAACGGCGCTTAATAGCCTTGGGGATGGTGATTTGTGTTTTTTGACCACCGGCGGACGGAGCGGATTTGAATTTTTTTCGACCTTTTCGTGACCTGCCAAAGCTTTTGTCGTAAAGTGCAGATCCTTCAACCACTGCTTTACGCCGTGAAGAGGTCTTAATTTTTCTGGGCTTTTTGAGATCGTCAATCTTTTCCCCGGGCCATTTTTTGCGGCCTTTCTTTTTTGCACCCGGCTCGTCTGTTTTTGGTGATACTTGAATCGGTTCAGCGGCAGCAGGTCTTTTTTGGGTGACTTTGACGAATTTTTTATTTGTTTTCGATGCAGCCTTCACTGGTCTCGTGACTTCAGTTCTCACCGGTTCCACCGGTTCTGTCGGCAGACAGATGATTTTAGCCGCTGTGCTTTTTTTGGCTTTGCGTTTCGGCGCTGGTTTGGGTTCCGGTTTTTCTTTGACTTTTTTTACTTTAGTTTCCGGCTTTTCCGGCTCAACTTCCACTTCGGCTTCCGGCTTGGCTTCCTCTTCAGCCGGTTTTTCCATTTCCGGCTCTGCCGATACAGCTGCCGTCGGCTTTGAGTCATCCTCTTTTTCAGCTTCAACCGGAGCGGATTCCGGTTGTTCTTTTGAAACTTTTCTGACTTTTTCTTTAGTTTTTGGTTTTGTCTCCGGTTTTGTCTCTGGGGAAGCGGGCTCTTTAACTTCTTCGATTTTTTCTTCTTTGGCAGAGATCTCAGGTGTTTCAGCTACTTCCGGTTCGACCGGCGTCTCAACACGCTTTCGCCGTCGTCGAATGACGTTGGGTTTTATCCGTTTGTCTTCAACGATCTCTTCCGGTTCTTTTGTCCCGAAAAGTTCTTTTTTGATTTTCTTTATAACAGCCTCGTCCAGAGATGACATATGACTTTTGACTTCAATGCCCATTTTTTCAATTTTTTCCAGGAGCGCTTTGTTCTCCAGGTTAAGTTCTCTGGCGAGTTCATATACTCTGAGTTTTGCCATCCATCCCCCTCGTTTATCCATCAAAAACCGGGATCATTTTCTTTATGTTTATTATTAATCAGTTACTTAATAATATCTTTAAGTTATTCCGGCACATGTTCGTCATCAGAATCAGTCTCAGATTCATCGGCCGGATCGGTATCCTCAATGTCTGCTGATTCTTCGTTTTCCGGAACATCTTCTTCCGGAACATCTTCTTCATTATCGATGGTGTTCAGCGACTGTTTTGCCTTCTCTATAAGCTCTTTAGCGTCTTCATCGGAAAGCCCGGCAACTTCCATGAGTTCTTCAGCAGAAACTTTTGCCAGATCTTCAACCGAAAAGAAACCTTCCTTGGACAGGATGTCGGCGAGTGTTTTGCCCATTGCGGTGAGCTCCATCATCGAATCGAGTCCTTTTTTGATGCTGTTGTCGTAATCGGTCAGGCTTTTTACATCAAGATTCCATCCGGATAGTTTTGATGCAAGCCGGACATTCTGGCCGCCCCGTCCAATCGCGATCGACTGGGCCTCATCAGGAACAACTACTTCCATGCTGTGGTTGACTTCGTCGATGACAACCCTTGAAACTTCAGCCGGGGCCAGTGCGTTGCATACAAATTTAGCAGGATCTATGTGCCAGGGAATGATATCTATTTTTTCACCTTTGAGTTCCTGCACTATACTTTGAACCCGGTTCCCTTTAACGCCGACACAGGCGCCGATCGGA
>JAJRPH010000003.1 GCA_024280875.1 Deltaproteobacteria bacterium
AACTTCACCACCTTTACAAAAATTTTTTATCAAGTTAACTAATATAAATAAAAAGAATTATTTTTGCAAGTAAAAAATTAGAGCTTGGAAATTAGTTCGGCGGTTACATCTGGAAGAGCGGCTTTGCCTTCAAGGGTAATGTATTTGACTGAATCATCATTTTGGGCAAGATCTCTGAAATAATACGCAGCGGCCATTGTGCCGGTATCCGTATCATAGTAGATGGAGTGGCGTTTATTAATGGCCTCTTCATCCTGGTCATCCGCACGGGAGGTTAATTCTCCGCCACATACCCGACATTTATCTCCGTTGGGTTTGATGGCGTCGATGAAAATATTGTTCGGATGGTTATTGTCGTTGACACACAAACGGCGACCCATAATTCTGTTTTTAGCGATTTCACGGTCTAACAAAATTTCAACAACGATATCCAGAGACATGTTCGCGGCTTTTAATGCTTCATCCAGTTTGACCGCCTGGTTCTTGTTTCTCGGGAATCCATCAAGCAGCCAACCGTTTTTGCAGTCATCTTCCTGTAAGCGGTCAAGGATCATGGGGATTGTGATTTCATCCGGGACCAGTTCGCCCTTATCAATGAATCCTTTGGCCTTCATTCCCAGTTCTGTGCCGCCTTTAATATTTACTCGGAAAATCGCGCCGGATTCAATATGTGGTAAGTTGTATTTATCTTTTAAAATCGCACCCTGTGTTCCTTTGCCGCTGCCATTGGGACCGAAAAACAATACCTTCATATTTCTACTCCTTTAATAATATTTGGTTACCGTTGGGTTATCTTATTAAAAATTGGTGATACTTTACCCGATCATTGCTTTTAAAAAATATTAAGGAATCTTTACGTTATAAATTAATCAGAAGTATATAAATGATCTCGTAATGTCAAGAGGGGTTATGCAAGATTAAAAAATTTTTCACAAGTATAAAAGCTTCCTTGCGGGTGGCGATATTGTCTGAAAACCGTTCTTCTTCCACATGCTGAAGAATTTTAGAAAACAGGGGAGATGGTTTCAAGCCGAATTCATGGATCAGATCATCCCCATTGATCAGCGGCGGGTTTGTTTTTTTGGGCAAAAAAGAATCGGTATAAAGTTTAATCATATAATTTAAAAATTTTAAAAATGTCCGTGTGTTATTATTGATCCCTTTTCCAAATAGATCCGCTACGGTATGAATGAGCAAATCATTTGTCATTTGTCCGCATTGTAAAAAGAAACGGGAAATGGACTTTCTGGACAAGCGATTTTTGCTGTAGGCGTTAAATAATGATAACGGTCTTAAATGATGGCGAATGATAAAATCCACATAATTTTGTTCCAGATTTGACAGACGGAGTCGTTGGTTTATTTTTGCAGCCATGTCAGCGCTTATTTTTTCATGACTGTAAAAATGGATATGCCCCTTCAGGTCAATGGATCGTGCCGATGGTTTACCGATATCATGGAGCAGAATAGTATATTTTAACATGGCATTATATTTCGCCGCCGGTAAAAATGTTTTTAAACTGACTATTTCCGATGTTAGTGAATCCGGGTCGTGAAGAAGTTTTTCAAGAAAACCGTAGGCTTTTAGTGTGTGTTCAAAAGCATCGTATTGATGAAAGGAATTCTGTGAACAGTCTTTTAAAGGAGACAATTCAGGAAAAATTGCAGTCAGGAGTCCGGTGTCGTTCATCATTAATATATAATGACGGGAACGTGGTGTGCTGAATAATTTTATTAACTCATCTTTTATTCTTTCTTCTGCGGATGTGTTGATAAGGGAAGAGGCTTTTTTGATTGCACGACTGGTTTCGCGGTCGATGGTAAAGTCCAGCAAAGATCCTATTCTATATGCCCTGAGCAATCGGATCGGGTCGGTTCTTAGATTAGCTGAAGAGATCATGCGGATTGTTTTATTATTTAAATCAGCAATCCCGTTATGGGGATCAATAATTTTTTGCCTGTCATTATTATTGTCAAGGGACATAGCCATCGCATTAATCGTGAAATCTCTTTTGTTTAAGTCTTCTTCAATAGAGTTTCCGTTTGCCGGTGCAATGTCATAAGTTTGTTTTCTGGTGACTATGCGAAAAATTTTCATCCCGGGTTTACCCAGTTCAACGATTCGTCCCCGAATATTGGCGGCAATGTCTTGCGCCAGCTTTTTCGGGTCACCCAGGGTAACAATATCAACGTCTCTTGGCTGGACTCCTATGATGATGTCCCTGACGGTCCCGCCAACAATAAATGTTTTTGAAGATGACGGGATAAAATTTGTATTGATTTGAAACATTTTTTAATATAAAAAATTTTTTTATGACGCACTGCGTAAAATTCGTGCGGTCGTTATTAGGTCATTCACCTTATACAATCATTTACAAAAAAATATATATTACTAAAACGATTCAATTTCAATGGATTCGTATGAAAAGATCCAATGATGAGAATGTTATGCCGTTAAAACTGGGTATTACCGGGGGGGTCGGTTCCGGAAAATCTTTTGTATGTAATTATCTGAAAGAAAAAGGCCTGAGGGTGGTGAGCGCAGATGAGCTGGCCCGAAATGCTGTTTTACCGGGAACACCAGCTTATAATAAGGTAGTTGAATATTTTGGGAAAGATATATTGTCAGATGATAGAACTTTAAATCGCAAAAAATTAAGAGAGGTAATCACACAAGATAAGCAGAAAAAAGAAATGCTGGAGAAGATCATTCATCCGGAAGTATTTTCTCAGATGGACTTAGCATTTGAAAAGTCCGTAAGGAGTCATGATCCGGCAATTGCTTTTGAGGTGCCCTTGCTTTTTGAAACCGGTATGGAGTTTTTTTTCGATTATGTACTGACTATTTTTGTTAATTCGGACGTCAGGGTTGCCAGGATCATGGCGCGGGATCAAATTACACAAAAACAAGCCACGTCGTTAATGAAAATTCAGATGCCGGAAGAAGAAAAGATTAAAAAATCAGATTTTATCATTGATAATAACGGCACATTGAAAGAAACACAAATCCTGATTGATCATTTTTATGAAAATTTTATTAGTAAGATAAAAAATTGATTAAAATAAGTTGACATGAAAAAAAAAATGTAATATTTTTTTTATAAAAAACCTTCCTGTTGTTATTATTAAATCAAATTGGATCGTTTCGAATTTATCTTCTTGCTTAAAATCATTATTTGAAGACGGGTATCCTTCATAAAACATCAAAAATCCAGGTCTCTAATTTTCTTTATTACTTATTAAAAAAATACAATATTTCCGATCTGATTTAAATCATATTTCCTATATCTGTTTCCAGCAGAAGAAGAAAAAATTTTGCGGCATATGCTTTTCGTAAATACTTATTGGTATGACAGCATATTGATATACTTAATATAAAAAATTTTATTGAGTGGGGTTTTATTCTTAATGGATATTTTAGAGTTAAAAAAAACAAAGATCAGCGATTTGACACGAATGGCAAAAAAGTTCAAGATTGAAAATGCTGGCGGCATGCGGAAACAGGAGCTGATTTTTGCGCTCCTCCAGGCCCATATTGAAAAAAACGGGCTGATTTACGGAGAGGGCACACTTGAAATTTTGCCGGACGGATTCGGATTTCTGCGCTCTCCGGGTTGTAATTACCTTCCGGGTCCGGATGATATTTATGTATCGCCTTCCCAGATCCGGCGGTTTAACCTTAAAACCGGTGACACGGTTTCCGGGCAAATTCGCCAGCCAAAGGAGTCTGAAAGATATTTTGCGCTTTTGAAGGTCGAAGCAATTAATTATGAAGAGCCTGAAATCGCTAGGGATAAAATCTTTTTTGACAACCTGACCCCGTTGTTTCCGGATAAAAAAATCAAGCTTGAAACCACAAAAGATAACTACACCACGCGAATAATGGACATGATGACACCGATCGGTTTTGGTCAGCGCGGTTTGATTGTGTCTCCGCCACGAGCCGGTAAAACGATGATCCTGAAGAATCTGGCCAACAGCATCATTGCCAATCACAAGGATGTGATTCCGTTTGTGCTGTTGATTGACGAACGTCCTGAAGAGGTGACGGATATGCAGCGCTCCGTCAATGCTGAAGTGATCGGTTCCACTTTTGATGAACCGCCTGAACGGCATGTCCAGGTAGCGGAAATGGTCATTGAAAAGGCAAAACGCCTGGTGGAACATAAACGCGATGTAGTGATTCTTTTAGACAGTATTACCCGCCTGGCGCGAGCTTATAATACCGTGTCCCCGCCCAGCGGAAAAATTCTTTCCGGTGGTGTTGATTCTAATGCGTTGCATCGGCCAAAACGTTTTTTTGGTGCTGCCCGAAACATTGATGAGGGAGGAAGTCTCACGATTATTGCCACAGCATTAGTCGATACCGGAAGTCGTATGGATGAAGTCATTTTTGAGGAATTTAAAGGTACCGGTAATATGGAAATACAGTTGGATCGTCGCCTGGCAGATCGACGAATTTATCCAGCCTTTGATATCAATAAATCAGGCACTCGTAAAGAGGAACTTCTGCTGGAACCGGAGACTCTAAACCGGATCTGGATATTAAGAAAATTACTTTCCACATTAA
>JAJRPH010000030.1 GCA_024280875.1 Deltaproteobacteria bacterium
ATCTTTCCTTTACCACAAACGCTTTTAATCAAAAAAACGGCCGGTTCCGCAACTTTATGTCCTATGACAGAAGATGGCTGGAAGAAAGCGGCAGCGAAGACAGCCATGGAAGGGCGCTGTGGTCACTTGGGGTGGCGGTTAATACGGCTGCCGACCTGCCCATTCGTGATCTGAGCAGCCAGTTGTTCGTCCACGCCGCCGGCTGTATTGATAAATTTACAAGCCCCCGCGCCTGGGCCTTCGCCCTGATCGGGATTTATCATTACCTTAGAGTTTATGGCGGTGATGCCGACATCAAAAAAAGCAGGGATTTTCTGGCTGAAAAATTATATGGGCTTTTTTCCGAAAACACGGGAGACGACTGGCCATGGCCTGAAGACATTTTAGCCTATTCCAATGCGCTTCTGCCGCATGCGTTAATTTTAACCGGTCACAGCCTGGCGGATACGGATATGCTTGATACCGGGCTGGAAAGTCTGCGCTGGCTTTTAAAGCAGGAGACCCATGAAGCCGGCCATATTTCCGTTATCGGCAATGACGGGTGGATGCGGCGCAACAGGGAACGTGCTCGTTTTGATCAGCAGCCGGTGGAAGTCATGACCCTGCTGGAAGCCTGCGTTACTGCTTATCAAATAACCGGCGACAAGTCCTGGCGCCATGAAGCCCGCCGCTGTTTTGACTGGTTCATGGGAAGAAATGATTTAGCGGCTCCGATGGTTAATTTTAAAACCGGCGGCTGCCATGACGGGCTGCAGCCAAACGGCGTTAATGAAAATATGGGCGCGGAATCGACCCTGGCATGGTTAATTTCATTGCTGGATATGGAGAAAATTTTTGCTCATGAAATTTTATTAAATACCAAAAACCCGGCAGAACCTCATGTGATTCAAACGCAAAAGGAATCGAACTGATCCGGGGGTTGGTGAACAGACGAAAACAGGAGAAATCTTAAAGTTGAACAGCATGCCACGACTTCATCTAAAGAGAAAAAGGCAAAAATTCGCCCCTGATGCTTCCAGGGTTATTATACGATTTTTCGGCCCGGGAGATCAAACCCACCAAAAAAATGTCATTAATCGTGTATGCTCTTTGTCCGAAAAAAAGAGCCGGGAGGTTTTGAAGTCCGTCCGGCGTAATTTTTCCAATCGGCACAAAAACCTGGATGATCGATTGATAAAACACTACCAGCGGATAGAAAATCTGATTGATACGCCTGAAAGCTTAAGTATGGAACGAAGGCAGTTGCTGGCCTTCCATTTTACCAAGGAATACTCCATTGAATCGGTTGCATTTTGCAACCCTTCCATTGTTCCGCACCCCGATCAGGATAATCTGCCAAAGGGCGCAATGCGGGTAATCCTCAGTTTTCGTGCCATCGGAGAAGAGCATATTTCTTCTTTGACCTTTCGCAGCGGTGTTCTTGATAAAGATAATATTTTTATCATGGAACCGATCAGCCCGTTTGTTGAAACAGCCACTGTTGAAGAGAATCCCACCTATAAAAAATCCTCTTTTTTAATGATTCTGGAATATGTCGATAAATGCAATCATATCGTAAACCATATATTTGATAACCTATCGGATAAATTTCAATTTGAAGATTTAAAAGCAATGATCGAGGAGACCCTGCTTGAACGGGATGCCTCCAGGGAAGAACTGGATGCAATCGATATGATTTTCTGGATCGCCAGGTCCAACTTTGTGAAAACCTACCGCCCCGAAACCCTGCTCTCCGAACGGGTAATCTTTCCCACCGGCCAGAACGAGATAAAGGGTATTGAAGACGCCCGTTTTGTAAGGTTTACAGATGATGATGGCGATGTCCGTTATTACGCGACCTACACCGCTTACAATGGTCAAAACATACTGCCGGTGCTGCTGGAGACCCGTGATTTTTTAAAGTTCAAGATATTAAGTATTTACGGAAAGGCTGTGAAAGACAAGGGGATGGCTCTGTTTCCACGTAAGATCAACGGCAAGTATATGATGATTTCACGCCAGGACGGCGAAAATCTGTTTATCATGGCTTCCGATCATCTCCATTTCTGGGATCAAATGCAAATCCTGAAATCACCCCGATTCCCATGGGAGTTTGTTCAGATCGGAAACTGCGGATCCCCCATGGAAACCGAAAAAGGATGGCTGCTTTTGACTCACGGGGTGGGCGCCATGAGGGAATACTGCATAGGTGCCATCCTGCTTGATTTAAATGATCCAACCAGGATTATCGGCGAGCTGGCTGAACCGCTCATCGTCCCTAATGAATACGAGCGTGAAGGTTATGTTCCTAATGTTGCATATACCTGCGGCGCCATCATCCACAATGGCCTGCTGGTTATCCCCTATGCCATATCGGATACCTCATCCGGCATCGCCACTATTAAGCTGTCCGACCTGCTGGACCGGCTGGAAGGCTGAAAGGCTGCCATATGGAACAACCCGGAAATACAGGTATCCCGAACCCGGCAACATCCACCCCGTTAAATTAATTGCTTACTTGAGTAACAAATGCTTGAAAACAGCGGATTGAGCTATAAAATACTGAAAAGATATGTGGATTGATGGCGGAGAGGGCGGGATCTGAACCCACAATCCCTACTGCGTCCAGATATTTTATCTTGAAGTTGTTACGGAAATCTTGTAGTTCTTTTGAAGTTGTCTTGACAACTTTTTCGGGGTATTTCTTTGGAAGCAACTGTCTGAAATAATAAAAAAAGTGTGGCGGAAGTGCATGGGAATCGAACCCACCCGAGACGGTTTTAACGCCTCACACCGGATTTGAAGTCCGGGAGCCCCACCAGTGAGCTGCGCACTTCCATTTTTCTTCAACTACTAATAACTCCCCGTTCATGTCAATAAATTTCTGGAATAAGAGTAGTAATAGCATATGATTAATCGTGATCGGCTGGCTGAGACATTTAAATCCCTGGCTTCCATTGACAGTGTTTCTCGCAAGGAGGCCCGCATTTCCGATGAAATCCGAAAAATGCTGGAACCCATGGCCCGGGAAATATTAATCGACCACGCCGGTGAACCGGCCGGAAGTGATACGGGCAACCTCATTGCCAAAATAAAGGGCAGCAGCGATGTCCCACCGCTCATGTTAAATGCCCATATGGATACCGTTGAACCTGGTATCGGAGTGAAGCCGCAATTCAAAAACGGTGTGTTTACCAGTGACGGCACAACCGTTCTGGGCGCGGACGATAAAAGCGCGATTGCGATTATCATCGAGACACTGCAAATCCTTCATGAAAACAATCTCCCCCATGGCCCCCTTGAAATTGTGATCACCATCTGTGAAGAAGTCGGATTGCTGGGGGCAAAGCACCTTGATTTTAATCTGCTTTCAGCGAAATACGGGTTTGCGCTCGATACGGCGGACACGGAATGTATTGTGACCCGGGCACCGGCCGCAAACCGGTTTGAATTTCTGGTTCATGGAAAGGATGCGCACGCCGGGGCTGATCCGGAAAATGGGATCAATGCTATTTTGCTGGCCAGCCGGGCGATCGCAGGACTTGAGCTCGGACGGATTGATGCGGAAACCACCTGCAATATCGGAGTCATTGAAGCTCGGGGCGCCACCAATATTGTGCCGAACCTGGTGCGGATTAAAGGCGAGATCCGTAGTCATGATGAGACCAAACTGGAAAATGTGACCCGCACAATTGTTGCCGCCTTTGAAGATGTTGTCACGGATTACAGAAAAGAAAATGCATCGGGCTCTCTGCCCCGGCTGGATATTGATATTGAAAATGAATTCAGCAAAACCTTTATTCCTGATGATCACCCGGTGGTTGCTTTGGCAAAACAGGCGTCTTCAAACCTGGGAAGGCAGATGAAGACGAAAAAAACCGGCGGCGGGTCGGATGCCAATGTTTTTTTTGAAAAAGGGATTATCACCGGTGTGATAGGCACGGGGATGAAAGACATTCACAGTGTCCGTGAATCCATCCGAATAGACGATATGGAAAAGACCGTCAGGCTGCTGCTTGAGATTATCACCATTCATTCTAACGGAACACAAGTATCATGATTGCGCATTTTGACTGTTTCGCAGGAATCAGCGGGGACATGACCCTCGGGGCCTTTATTGATTTGGGGGTTCCGATTAATTGGTTGGAAGACTCACTGAAGGCAAATCTTTTAACCGATTTTGATCTCACCGTTACCGCTATATCGAAGATGGGAATGGCGGCTAAAAAAATCGATGTAATTGTCAAAAGCAGTGCGGCACGTGATTACACAGCCATTCGTGTCATGATTGATCGCAGCTCCCTGGACGGCGCTGTCAAGGATCTAAGCCTTAAAATGTTTGAAAAGCTGGCAGATGCAGAATCAAAAATTCATGGATGCCGCAAGGAACATGTTCATTTCCATGAGGTGGGCGGTGTTGATGCAATAGTTGATATTGTGGGGACTGCCCTTTGTGTAGATTATCTGGGACTCAAAAAAATTTCCGCATCAAAAATTCCCCTGGGAAACGGGTTTGTCAACTGTTCTCACGGTAAACTGCCGGTTCCTGCGCCGGCAACCATTGAGATATTAAAATATATCCCGGTGTATGGGACAGATGTACCATTTGAACTGGTAACCCCCACCGGAGCCGCCATTGTTTCCACCCTTGCGGAAACCTTTGGCAAGATGCCGGACATGCTGGTTTCTAAGATCGGCTATGGGAGCGGAATCCGTGATCTTGAAAAGATACCGAACCTTTTGCGTATTTTTTTCGGGGAACCGATACCGAAGTCTGATATTGTGACCATGATTGAAACATCGATTGATGATATGAACCCGGAAGTTTACGGTTTTTTAATGGAACGACTGTTTGAGGACGGGGCATTGGATGTGTATCTGGTGCCTGTTATTATGAAAAAAAACCGGCCGGGTACGCTGCTCCAAGTCTTATGCTATCACAATACAAAAGAATCCCTTATCCGCCGGATACTGACGGAAACTACGACACTGGGGGTCCGTTATTTTGATGTGGAAAGACGTCTGCTGGACAGAGAAGCTGTCACAATCCAAACTGATTATGGGCCTGTTTCAGCCAAGAAAGTCATAACACCGGGCGGCCTGTTCCGGATCGTGCCGGAATATGAGGTTTGCCGGGCCATTGCCCGCAAAAAAAATATTCCCATTCGGACGGTTTATGAAAAAATCAGTCAACATGTTGAAAATTTGGTCAAATAACCGGTTGACGCCACGAACAATGCCTTGACAGAAGGTGCGTCAGATTATAAATAACGGTGCATGAAAAACAGTTCAAAATTATTTATCGGTCTGGCCACCGGCGGTTATATTGGTTTTATTCCATTTGCGCCGGGAACGTTCGGTTCAGTTCTCGGTATTCCTTTGTTTTATTTCATGTCATCGATGCCTTTACTGCCGGCTTTTTTTTTTCTGCTTGTATTTATCCTGTTTTCCATATGGATCGCCGGAAAAGGAGAAAGATTGCTGAAGGCAAAGGATCCGGGGTGTATTGTCATTGATGAAATCGCCGGTATCGGGGTCACATTTTTAGCGATTCCCTTTAATATTTACTGGGCTATTCTCGGCTTTATTGTTTTTCGGTTTTTTGATATCTTAAAACCTTTTCCTGTAAATTATCTTGAAAAACGTTTTACAGGCGGGCTGGGTGTTGTGATTGATGATGTAGCCGCCGGAATCATGAGTAATATTGTGCTGCAGATGATTCTGCTTGTGATGAAGTAGATGCGTTAAGATCGGCAATCGTTTAGATTGATTAAGAAGGATATATAATCTCTTGATGGGTGAAAAAGCACCGCCAGGCGGGAAAAATTCAGGACAGTCTAAAATCCGGGTTTTTATTGCTGTTAAATTGCCGGATCATGTTATAAGAAGGTTGTCTGCGGCCCAGCAGGATTTGAAGAAGCATGATTTAAGGATTAAGTGGGGCAGGCCGGAAAACATCCATTTAACGCTTAAATTTTTAGGCGATATCCATGAAAGTGATGTCGGCCCGGTCTGTCAGGTTATTGAAGCTTCAGTCAAAGGATTGGATCCCATAGCACTTTGTGTCAGAGGGATTGGGGTTTTCCCGGGGATCCGGCGGCCAAGGGTTTTATGGACCGGCATTTCCGGCCAGACAGATGTGCTTGAAAAACTGCATCGAGCGATTGATGCCGGATTGGATTCCTTAGGGTTTGCCAAAGAAGAACGACGGTTTACGGGGCATTTGACACTCGGACGATTTAAGGGTCATCCGGATCCGGAATTATTGATTGATATGATGAAAATATATACGGATATGGCGTCAGATGAATTTTTAGTCGATGCCGTCCATGTGTATAAAAGTGATTTGAAACCGTCGGGACCAATTTATACGAACCTGTCAAGCATCCGGCTCGGGCAATGAGTTTTTTGCTTTTGCTGAAATTTTGTATTGAAATGAAATAAAAATAAAAGGAGGCCCTATGACCAAAAGCACGGATAGAGAAAAGGCTGTGGAATCCGCAATCACGCAGATTGAGCGGCAATTTGGTAAAGGTTCGATTATGAAACTTGGCGGGAGTGCAATCGTTGAAGTCCCGGCTATTCCCACAGGCTCGCTGGCATTGGACAAGGCCCTTGGAATCGGCGGGATTCCTCGCGGGAGAGTATCTGAAATATATGGCCCTGAATCTTCCGGAAAAACAACGCTGGCGTTGCATGTCGTTGCCGAAGCACAGAAACAGGGAGGGATTGCTGCGTTTATTGATGCGGAACATGCGTTAGATACGGTTTATGCGAAAAAGCTGGGTGTGAACTGTGATGAACTGTTGGTTTCTCAGCCGGACACCGGTGAACAGGCCCTCGAAATCACGGATATGCTGGTGCGGAGCGGAGCTATTGATATTCTGGTGATTGATTCCGTGGCCGCCCTTGTTCCGCGAGCTGAAATTGAAGGAGAAATGGGGGATTCCCACATGGGGCTCCAGGCAAGGCTGATGTCCCAGGCCCTTCGAAAATTGACCGGCACCA
>JAJRPH010000031.1 GCA_024280875.1 Deltaproteobacteria bacterium
ATTTTTCCGCTCAGGGATATGCGGATTTAACCCGGCTTTTAAAGCCGGATATTGCCGTGCTGGAAGGCGGATATTCCATCGAGGGCGCCCTGCCCTATGTGAATGTAGGCATTATTCTGGCAATGGCCGGCGTTGACTACAGCAACGTCATGGAACCGGGGTATGACCACAGCCAACTGCGCCAGTCCGACCAGATCACACAAGTCATTAAAGGGACCTGTGACACCGTCATGTCTAACTGGAACGCCCGGGAACTTATCCGGATGCGAATGAAAGCGGATAAAAAGTTTGACAAACGGAGGCGCAGTATCATGTATGATACGGACGGATTCAATGAATACCAGAATGAAACCATCCGCATCTGCTCGGATTGTGGCGGGACCTTAAGAATAGATTCAACATCCGATATCGGGCAGCATATTTTAGCCGTCAATATCCCCAGAAAAGCGTGCCGGGCATGCCGGGAACAGGGATTTGAATGGTATGACTCCGCCAGCGAAACAAGCTATGATATGATCATTCTCCAGAACCGCGTTGACGATACCTATCAGGTCCGGAATAAACCTTGATGGCTTCGTAAAAAGTTCCAAATTCTGTGTTGCGCTGCATCCTTCGTTTCTTCAAAGTACGACAAGTACGAATCATCACTCAGGATTTGCGCGCCTTGCCAATTTTTATGAGATTGGTGGAACTTTTTTCTTTGCCATCGGAATTTGACTTTTTACGAGATTGTCAGCCTTAAATTACCGAATATAAACTTAAAATGGTTAACAGACAGCAACGAATAACACAAAATCTTGTCCTCCGGTCAAAAATTTTCCAGGCGGTGCGTGATTTTTTCACAGACCGCCACTTTCTTGAGGTGGACACCCCCATCCGGATTCCCGCACCGGCCCCGGAACCGTTTATTTCCGCACATTCTGCAGGGGACTGGTATCTTCAGACATCGCCGGAGCTGTGCATGAAACGTCTGCTGGCTGCCGGATATCCAAAAATATTTCAAATCTGTAAATGCTTCCGCGAAGAAGAAAGGGGAAAACGGCATTTAGAAGAATTTACCATGCTGGAATGGTATGAAGCCGGTGCCACCTATCGTGACCTGATGAAACGTTGTGAAAGCCTGTTTCAATTTATCAGTGATAGACTGCCGCTTGATGGCGGCCTCCGTTACAAAGGCCGCTGCATTAATATCTCGCCGCCATGGGAAAAGATATCGGTTACTGACGCTTTTATTCGATATTCATCTTTAACAATGACAGAAGCGATTCAAGCGGATAAATTTGATGAAATCATTGCTTTTGACATTGAACCTCACCTAGGGATAGACAAGCCGGTTTTTCTGTATGACTATCCGGCCGCCTCCTGCCCTCTGGCAGCTCCCCGGCCGGATCAGCCGCATCTTGCCCAGCGGTTTGAGCTCTATATCAACGGCCTTGAACTATGCAACGGATTTACCGAATTAACGGACCCGGATGAACAGCGCAGGCGATTTGCCGAAGAACTTGCCCGGCGGCAAAATACCGGCCAGAATGTATATCCTATGCCGGAAAAATTCCTCGATGATCTGTACCTCATGCCGGAGGCCGCCGGAAACGCTCTCGGCTTGGACCGGCTGATTATGCTGTTTGCCGATGCAGAGAGTATTGATGAGGTCGTCGCTTTTACCCCCGAAGAACTGTAAATAAATTTGACAATTAATATAATGCCTTGGTATAATTTAAGTTGTTGTTAAAATTAATACCGACACTGTGCGCTACACAAATTTAGACAAAAACATAAAATACAAAACCTGATTTTGAAAAGATGATCCGGACTCAACCGAAATACTGGTTAACCATTATTTTCAGCTTCGTCCTTGGCATTGCGGCATTTGTTCCTCATAATCTGTCTGCTGCAATCTATTCCTATACTGACGAAAACGGCGTGCTTTATTTCAGCAATGCCCCTACTTCTTCCAGGTACCGCTATTCCGGACCGGAATCATCCACGCATGCTTCCATTTATTATCCTGGTTATTACCCCGGCACCCGAATGGACTCCTATGATGATATTATCCATGAAGCATCTCTCCAGCATGGCATGCAGTTTGAATTGATCAAAGCCATGATCCATGCGGAATCCAATTTTAACCCCAACGCCATTTCACGATCCGGGGCCATCGGACTGATGCAGATCATGCCGAAAAATTTAAACGCCTTTGGCATCAGCGATCCCTTTGATCCCAGGGACAATGTCATGGGTGGCACCCGCTACCTGAAACAATTGATGAAAAAGTACAACAGTGATTTGTCCTTGTCGCTGGCCGCATATAACGCCGGCCCTGGCGCGGTGGATAAATATCAGGACATCCCCCCATTTCCCGAAACCAAAGATTATGTAGAAAAGGTGTTAACGTATTATTCTTTCTACAGGAATCAGCATCAATAATATCCTCCGGGACGATTTATTGCCAGATATCTGTCGGATATGATTTCCGCTATTTCCTCCTGATCCCTTGCGCCGCAATCGATAATGACTTCACCATATTTTTTATATAGCATCTGACGCTCATCGTATAATTCCCGGAAAGACTGCGTATCGGATTTGGCGATTCCCCGGGTTTTATAATTATGAATTCTTTTCTTCAGCGCCTCATATTCAACCTCCAGAAAAATAACGGCAGATATGCGCTGAAGGTGCTGCATTGCTTTTTCGCTGTAAACCGCGCTGCCGCCGGTGGCAATGATGTGCTTTTCGATATTTATTTTTACGATTTCGTTTTCCTCGATCTTCCTTAAATTCAGATAACCGGTTTCATCCATTATCTGTTGAAGGGATTTCTGATGATTGATCTGAATCAGGACATCCGTATCAATAAACCCGAACGACAGGTATTTTGCCAGGATGATGCCAATCGTGCTTTTCCCGGCACCTGGCATACCGATCAGGGTGATATTATTTTTTTTATTCATGTAGCGATCCGACTATTTATCTTTGATGGCTTCGTAAAAAATCCAAATTCAGTGTTGCGCTACATCCTTCGTTTCTTCATGGTACGCTAAGTACAAATTATCACTCAGGATTTGCGCGCCTTGAATTTGAAACTTTTTTCTTTGCCATCGGAATCTGACTTTTTACGAGTTTGTCATCTTTAAAGATTAAAAATTTATCTTTAGAGTAAATGGAATTACAATACGCCATTTCATCCTTGACAAGACACCATCGCATTTTCTGAGACACAATGGATATTTTTAAACATGCTTACGATAAAATTTTTTCCAGGACTCTTTCTGGTTCATCCGGGCATTGGCCAATGCCAGATAAAGCGCACCCACCGCCAATTCCGCACAATGGAATGATTCTTCGGGCAGCGTTTCCAGATATGCAACCACGTCTTCCGTGGTGACCTTCCAGGCAACTCCCACCGTCTTGTTTTCAACCAGCTCAGCTACCGTATTGGCGCAGGCGCGGGTATTCATACACCCGTCAGTGACAAATGAAACCCACTGAATCCGATCATTATTCACGGTTAAAAAAATTTCAATCGTATCTCCGCATTCGCCCGTATTTTTCCCATAGCCATCCGGATTTGTAACTATTTCACAACGGTCGGTCCGAAACGCCATCTCAAGGTAATTCCCTGAGTGTTTATTCCAAAAATCATTCATAATGATATATATTGACATAAAAGACCTTTTCCATCTATAATTATTATCATAAAAGCTTATAATTTGAAAATCTTTCGCTTCCATCTCCAATGAATTCGCCTGTTTATCTTCATTAAGATCACACGTTAACTCATCTGCTTCTTGTCTGTTTTTGTTCTATAAAGAATAACAAGCCTGTTCCCTGATTTTTAAAGATTAATGATTTATTTTTTAAAAAATGAAAGGGGGGATCTGTATGAGCGGATATAAACTGGAAAAAGACCTTGTTTTTTATCATACGAGCGAACCCGGCTCAATATTTACCTACAAGGCCGGCAACCTAATGACCGAAAAAATGCTCAAAGAAACATTGGATCATCTGAAATATGACACGGAAAAAAGAGTGGATTGGGTTGAAGAACGCCGAAAAATACCACGTTTTTTTTAAACAGCTAGAATATGCCGATCGGGGAACAGGTCTATTCAATCAGTTATTAAAAAAATCCGGTGTGGTAACCGTGAATAACACGTTCAGCCCGGGATGCTATTCGTGCCATCCTGAAAAATATGATTTGGCCATCACGAACACGAGCATGCCGCAAATGAACTGGATCTATCTGACCAGGAAAATATTTTCTGCCAGTCCAGATATTTTGCCATCATCTCAGGCTATTGCCAGAGCGCTCATGTTTGAGTTAAGGTGCTCGACAGTGACGCCCCTTAACACCCCATCCACTCGGAGTTGCGAAACTCCCGTCCTAAAAACCACCCACAAACTTACAAAATTGTACGTAATGTTACAAAAATGTAAACACTTGCCGGCCATCCCGGCCCTGAGTTTTAGGGGATCATCCTAAC
>JAJRPH010000032.1 GCA_024280875.1 Deltaproteobacteria bacterium
CGTGGGGCAGAATAAACTGAGCTCCCCGGCCCACAATGACCACCCGGCCATGCTTTCCGATGGTACCGACCACTTTCATCAAATACTTCAAAAACTCGTTGGGCCATAAGTGACGGTCCCTGATCATGGCCGCAATCGAATCCTCGAGCATTGACAACCCTTTTTCATCCAAAGTTTCCACAATCCGGGTGCTGATATTGGCGCTTTCCGCCATTTTCTGTATGACCTCCCGGTGAAACAGATTAAAATCCAGTTCCTTTGCCAGTTTCTCCGCCAGAATGGTTCCTCCGCTTCCGGATTCTCTGGAAATCGTAATAACATGGATACCGCTCTGTACATCTTTTCTTTCAGCTTTGATTCTGTTCCACTGGAGGACCTGGTCATCGACAATCTTTTCAATGGATCTTCTTGATGTCTTCATACGCCCTCCTCATAGTTGCTGAGTTTTTGGTCGGCCCGCATTTTCTCCGGAACAGACTTTCTCCAGAACAGACCAACGCGGCGAGAAAACCGGGTGGATTTATTGAATGCCTGTTTATATTAATAACACGGGGAGAAACGACAATTCAAATAAAATTTCAAAATCTTAGGCTTAAAATTAAATTTATTTCAATTTATTTCAAACCAGTATCCGAATCTAAAAAAATATGATATATTTAAAATTAAAACTTTTTGATACAACGCACCCGTCCGACCTGATTTAAGGCCTGATTTGAGGTTTTAAAACCTTTTTTAATAGTGTTTGTTAAATTCCATTAACCAGTATCAGTGGCAAAACAAAAAAAGGGGGCAGTATGACAAAAAATTTTAATGCATGGCCGGAACAATGGCCAAAGAATCTCAACTACCCGGACAGACCGATCCATTACTTTCTTGAAGATACGGCAGAACGAATTCCCAACCGAATCGCCATCCATTTTGGCGGTATGGTTCTCACCTATGGTGAATTAAAAATCCTGGTGGATCGTTTTGCCACGGCACTGGCCGGATTGGGCATTGAAAAAGGAGAACGGTTTGCCATCCACCTGCCCAACATGCCCCAGTTTGCAATCGCATACTATGCGGCTTTAAAAATCGGCGCCGTGTTTACGCCGCTCAGTCCCCTGCTCTCTCCCCGGGAAGTCACCCACCAGTTGAACGATTCGGGCGCTAAAACCCTTTTATCGCTGGACCTGGTCTATCCTGGAATCGAATCCATCATCCCGGAGACTCCGGTTGAACGGGTTATCTCAACCAGTATCGGGGACTGCTATAATGCTATTATCGTACCCCTCAAACCCATCGGCAAGCTCCCGGTGCCCAATACGCTGGATATGGCGGAACTGATCCGGGATAATGAACCAAACCCGCCGGAAGTCGACATTGACGTATTTAAAGACCTGGCACATTTGGCATATACGGGCGGCACCACCGGCGTGTCCAAAGGGGTCATGCTGACCCATAAAAATGTAATCAGCAATACGGTACAGTTCGGCTGCTGGTTCAATGGGGCACAAATGGAAACAAAAGACGGCAAAGTCGAGCTTGTGTTTCCCGAAGGGGTTGATCCTGAAAAAGACCGACTGGTTATTCGGGATCAAGAAACCGCCCTGGTGGTGGTCCCATGGTTCCATGCCATGGGAACCATCGGGTATCTCAACAATATGATTTCAGGCGGCACCACCATGGTGGTTTTTCCTCGTTTCGATCCCACGGAATATATCGAGGCAGTCAAAAAGTTCTCAGCCACCACACTGGGCGGGGCACCCCAGTTGTATGTTCCGCTGATCAATATGCCGGGATTTGAAGACTATGATCTTTCCGGCATCAAGTTAATCGGTTCCGGGGCCGCTCCTTTACCCATGACAATCCTTGATTCCATGAAGAAATCATTTACATCCAGTGTGATCATCGAGGCTTACGGTCTGACGGAATGTGCCATGGGCGCCACATGTAATCCGCCCCTGATGGGAAAAACAAAAGCTGGATCCGTGGGGCTGCCGGTATTTGACACTGAATGCAAAGTGGTGGACGCAAACACAGGGGAAGACCTTCCCCCTGGCGAAGAAGGTGAAATCTGCATTAAAGGCCCTCAGGTAATGGTCGGCTACTGGAACCGGCCGGAAGCAACCGCCGAAGTCCTCAAAGACGGGTGGCTACTTACCGGCGATATCGGCAGAGAGGATGAAGACGGATATTTCTATATTACGGACCGGAAAAAAGACCTGATTCTGTATAAAGGGTATAATGTTTATCCCCGGGAAATCGAAGAAGTCCTGTTCAGCCATCCGGCGATTGAGATGTGCGGGGTGGTGGGAAAACCGGATGATAAAGTCGGAGAACTGCCGGTGGCTTTTGTTCAGCTTAAAGCCGGCCAGCAGGCAACCGCCGAAGAACTGATTGAATATGTCAATTCAAAGGTTGCGGCATATAAAAAGCTGCGAGCGGTCCACTTTACCGATTTGATTCCGGTTTCACCGGCCGGCAAGGTATTAAAGCGAGAGCTGAGGGAACAAATAAGTTAACAATAAAATAATACCGGTGTCAGGTGAATCAATTTACTGGTCAGCTTAATTGATGGGGAGTACAGAATGGCCCCCGGCAGATCCTTATTCTCAGCCGTCAGATTCAGCGTTATCAGAGATCCCAGCGAAAGCCCGGCAATAAAGACCGTGTCACAGTTGGACGTCAGTTCTGTTAATGCCTGTTTGGCATGCGCCACCCAGTCGGTCCATTGATAGCGGTTCATGTCCTCAACAACCGTGCCGTGACCGGGTAGCAATGGCGCTGATACGGTTATTCCCCGGTGATGGAGATAATCACCGATCAACCGCATCTCCGGGGGCGCGCCGGTAAAACCGTGAATAAGCAGTACACCAACCGACCCGCCGTTTAAATAAAATGAAGACGGATCCGTTTGAATTGTCGGTATCATTTTTTAACGGCAACGGGCCTCACCGAAAAGGCTGCCATCTCTGCGGCCGATGCCTTACCGGTTGTCCCTATGGCTCCAAAAATACGCTGGACAAGAATTACCTCTACCTTGCCCAGCGCCTGGGAGCTGCAATACTTCCGTTTCGCAAAGTCACCAATATCCTGCCCCAGGAAACCGGCGGGTACGAGCTTCAGATAAAACACCCCTTAAAAAAGTTCCGGGAATATCCCCGAATCAAGGCAAAAAACATTGTGCTGGCAGGCGGTGTACTGGGCACAATTGAACTTCTGTTTCACTGCCGGGATATAACAAAAACCCTGCCGGACATTTCCCCGGAACTTGGCAAAGTGGTTCGCACCAACAGTGAAGCTATTGTAGGGGTTCTGTCTGATGACCCGGAACTGGATC
>JAJRPH010000033.1 GCA_024280875.1 Deltaproteobacteria bacterium
ACGATTTCTGCACAGGCAGCAGAATGTTCAGCCCCATGGCCGAGGATGATTCAGGCGATGTATTTTTCCGCCTGGCAAAAGCGATTCTGTCAAAACCGCCGTGTGCCAGGACATTTGATCCGTCAAATCCCGGCAGAATTGCCGAAGATGTCTTAAACAATGCCAGGACCTGTAACGCGAGCGGAATCATCGGACATACGGTCAAATTCTGCGACCCATATCTGGAACGACTGCCGATGATTCGTGAGGTATTAAAAAATGCCGGCATACCGCTCCTGCTGCTGGAAGGCGACTGCACCCTCCGATCCATGGGACAGCAGAAAACCCGTATTGAAGCTTTTATTGAAATGTTGAGGTGATATGATGATGAAACAATATTTTGACAATCTGGTTACCGGGATCGAATCCACGCTGGCGAAAAACCCGCAAAACAAAAGCCCGAGAAAAGCATACGCTCTTGAAATTGCCAAACTGGGAAGCCGTCTTTATTCCGATGACAGTCGCGTGGCATGGTGCGGTCTTTCCACGCCGTTTGACGTTCTTTCAACAATGGAGATAACCTCTTGTTTTGTAGAGTTTATCGGCGCCATGCTTGCATCGACAGGCATGGCCGGTGAATTCCTTGAAGAAGCCGAACACACAGGCTTTGCTTCTGATATCTGCGGTTACCACCGGTCAGTCATGGGAGCGACATTTAAAGGCCTGATGCCCGAACCCGATTTTCTCATCGCAACCACCTGCCCCTGTTCCGGGGGCATTGCCGTGATGGAAAATCTGGCAAAACATTTCAACAAAGACCTGTTTGTTTTAAATATTCCCCAGCAGCAAACAGAAAGCAACGTCATGTATCTTGCCGACCAGATACGACACATGATAGCATTTATTACCGATCATACCGGCAAACCCCTTGATGAAGACAGATTAAAAGAGTCGATCATCAAAACCAACCAGGCAAGAGGGATCATGGAGCAAACCTATCACTTTGCCAAACAGGTTCCCTCGCCGGCGGACAGCAAAATCCTGGCCAACTTCGGCATCGTGATGGCCCTTCTGCTGGGCACGGATGCAGCGGTGACGGTTGCAACAATCTATCGGGACGAATTTGAAAAACGAGTAAAAGAAGGCATCAGCGGTTCGAAAAAGGAGCAGGTACGGCTGATGTGGATCCAGAACCGGATTCAGTTTAAAAATAAAATAGTTGATATGCTGGAAAAGGAATACGGCGCGGTTATCGTGATTGATGAATTAAATGATATCACCTGGGAGCCCATTGATCCGGATGATCCATATACAGGATTGGCCAAACGGGCCATCTCCATCCCGTTTAACGGTGAAGCCGTCCGCCGGATTGATCACTTAAAAAAACTTGCCAAAGAATATAAAATTGACGGCGCGATTAATCCCTGCAACTGGGGATGCCGTCAGGGTACCGGCTCAAGAGGGTTAATCTCGGAAGGGTTAAAAGAAATCAACGTTCCTGTTTTGAATTTGGAAGTAGATTGTATTGATCACCGGACTTTTGCCGAAGGCCAGATTAAAACCCGACTGGAAGCGTTTACGGAAATGCTTGAAAGCCGACCGTCTCCCTGGAGTTAAGTGCACCCGCTGCCCAAGGAACTTCTTAATGGCCGGTGAAAAAAATCGTAGGTCGGGATTCTTTCCCGACAAATAAAATTACCATGTTAATAGCCGGGTAAGAAACCCGGCCTACCTCCCAGAAGTTATTTGTCGATACTGTGGAGAGAAGCTCTATCTCTAAGCTTTTTACTAGTTGGTCCGACTTGACGCACAAAAAAACCGGGCGCTGGAAACACCTCAGCGCCCGGTTTTTATTTGAAATGAACTTTTTTTTATGAAATAATCTTTTTTGTGAAAAAAAATTAGTGCCCGCGTTTGGATGCCTTGATCGGGTTCAGTTTGGCTTTTTCTTCTTTGACGGTCATGGTCACATGGGTGGCAATATTGCAGTTACCGTTTTTCCATTTCAAAGCAGGATCCGGAGCGGCCGCGCAATACCACCCGGTTTCATATTCCTTGCTTCGGTTGCATCCGGTACAGGACTCAATCACTGCATTACAGGATCCTCCGTTATAGGAGCATCCATTTTTGCTCATAAATACACATTCTTCACCATTTCTGACGGTTGTACAAATCATCTTGTTTCCTCCGTTATCTTTTTTTCTATAAATAACGGCGCCTGCAATTACCGGCGCCGTTATAAGATAGCTTATAAATTGTGCTATGGAAAAATAATCAAATCCATGCGGTTTGTCAATATTTTTTTCTTTTTATTTGTCCGGTAATTTACCCGGTTAATTATACGCTCAACGCCATCCGCAAACAAATCTTGATTTAATATAAAAAAATTGTAACCTTAAATCTGATCAATGCTATATCAATTGGCAATTTATGAAACCGCATAGAAAGAATTTTGACAAACTCGTAAAAAATCAAATTCTGATGGCAATGAAAAAAGCGCCACCATTCTTATAAAATTTGGCAAGGCGCGCAAAGCCTGAGTAATGATTCGTACTTATCGTACCATGAAGAAACGAAGGATGAAGCGCAACGCAGAAGTTGGACTTTTTACGAAGCCATCAATTTTACAAGGAAAAAATCTTATGACAATCGAACAGGCGATTGGAGTCCTGAAAATTGAAGCGAACGGTATTCTCAAGCTGACAGAAAAAATTGATGCCAATTTTACAAACATGGTTGATTTAATATATAAATCCCAAGGCCGCGTGATATTTGCCGGAATCGGGAAATCCGGAATTATCGGCAGAAAAATAGTCGCCACGTTAAACAGCACGGGCACCCGATCCATCTTTCTGCACCCGGTCGAAGCCATGCACGGGGACCTGGGCATAGTGTCCTCAAAAGATGTCTTTATTGCCCTGTCCAACAGTGGTGAAACCGATGAACTGAATATCCTGCTGCCCAGTATCCGAAATGCCGGATGCCCGATCATCGCATTTACCGGCAACAAAAATTCAACCCTGGCCAGTCACAGCGATATCGTCATTGACGTAGGAGTCGAAACGGAAGCATGCCCGCTAGGTCTTGCCCCAACCACCAGCACCACCGCATTGCTGGCAATGGGGGATGCATTGGCGGTTGTTCTGATTAATAGACACAAATTCAGCCCCACTGATTTTAAAAAATTCCACCCCGGCGGGAATCTGGGCCACCGGCTCTCTTCTTTTAAAGTCAAAGACATCATGCTGACCGGGGATACGATTCCGATGGTTTATGAAAAAACTGATATGGCAACCGCTCTGGATATAGTGGATAAACAAAAACTGGGCGTTGTTCTGATCGCAAAACCAGACAATACACTTTCCGGAATCATCACTGACGGCGATGTTAGACGAATGCTGGTCAAAAAAATTGACGTATTTGAAAAAACCGTGGATGCGCTGATGATCGAAAACCCGAAATCCATCGATGAAAATGCTCCCCTCTATGATGCATTAAACATCATGGAGAGACATCAGATTACCGTTTTACCGGTGATAGATATGAATAGAAAAGTGGCCGGCGTGCTCCACCTCCATGATATTCTGGGCAAAGGCGCCATAAATTTCAATGGGAGATGATCCTTTTATTTTTTTGATAGGTAAAACCCATGAGCGAGACAAAACCCATCCATAACGGCATTGAATCACTCGGTGAAGCCAGAATAAAAACACTGCTTTTGAATGATTCCATCGGAACCAGCAAGGAAATGTTCAAATCGGATAAAGACAGGATATTAATTGATGTCAATGCCGATGCTGTCATTGAACAGATAAAGAACCAAAAGTCCCCCCCGACCTTTGAACTGGCCGGGCCAAGGAGAAAAATCTACTTTGATCCGAGTAAACTCAAATGCGCCCTGGTCACCTGCGGCGGCCTGTGCCCGGGTCTCAACAATGTTATTCGCGCGATTGTTCTGGAACTTTACTATCGCTACCAGGTAAAGCATGTATATGGCATCCGATACGGCTTGGAGGGTTTTATCCCGGAATACGGCCATGATCTCGTGGAGCTTGATCCCGGAAAGGTAGTGAATATCCACGAAATGGGGGGCTCTATTCTCGGCTCTTCAAGAGGCCCGCAGGATATTGAAGCCATAGTCGACTGCCTGGAACGATTGAATATCGGTATCCTCTTTATGATCGGCGGGGACGGCACACTCAAGGCCGCTTCTAAAACTGTTGAAGAAATCAAAAATCGCAACGCAAAGATCAGTGTAATCGGAATTCCCAAAACCATTGACAATGATATTTTCCGGGTGGCCAAGTCCTTTGGTTTTGATTCGGCCGTGGACATTGCCACAGAAGCGATTAAAGGAGCCCACAAAGAAGCGGAAGGCTATCCCAACGGAATCGGCATGATAAAGTTGATGGGACGACACTCCGGATTTATTGCCGCCACCGCTAGCCTGGCTCAACAGGATGTCAACTTTGTCCTGATCCCGGAAATTGATTTTGATCTTGAAGGGAAAAACGGCCTTTTAACCAAGCTTGAAAAAAGGCTTGAGGAAAGAAAACATGCGGTTATCGTTGTCGCAGAAGGGGCTGGCCAGAATTTTTTCCAGAATTCGACCCCGGAATACGATGCCTCCGGAAATCTGAAACTCTATGATATCGGAGTATTTTTAAGAGATAAAATCCGGTCCTATTTCCATGAAAAATCCATGGAGGTCACGATTAAATATATTGACCCCAGTTATATGATCCGAAGCCTTCCGGCGAACCCCAATGATCACGTTTACTGCGGCTTTCTTGGCAGAGATGCCGTGCATGCCGGAATGGCTGGCAAAACAAACATGATCATCGGACACTGGAATAACTTTTTTGTAAATGTTCCCATCCCCATGACTGCGGGAAAAAGAAAACGGATCAATCCCAACGGAAAACTCTGGCAGACCGTGCTGGAAGCCACCGGACAGGGGAAGTTAACCAATCAGAAAGAGTAAAAATCCGTCTTCGGAGTTCCTGGCTTTGGGCTGCCCGAAGAAGAGGGTATGAACATCGAACATCGAACGCCCAACGTCGAATTTTGAATAAGGTATTCTGCCTGTTTTTATAAGCTATAAACTGGCAGAGCGAAGCGATTTCATCATTCGATGTTCAACGTTCAACGTTGATACACTCGTAAAAAGTCAGATTCCGATGGCAAAGAAAAAAGCTCCAAATTTGAGGCGCGCAAATCCTGAGTGATGATTTGTACTTAGCGTACCATGAAG
>JAJRPH010000034.1 GCA_024280875.1 Deltaproteobacteria bacterium
GAGGCGAAAAATAACAAAAAAACCGAAAACGCTATCTCAAAAAATAAAATTGCAAGTATCATATTAATAATCAAGGTGTTATATTGTAGTAAAAAAAGTTAACCGGACAGCAGTGATTTTGTACACGCCAGTCCGCCGGAATCTATGATAAAAGGGATTCTTTTACTGGATGAAAAAGGGCATATAATATTTGATCAAAAAGAGTTCTGGGATGATCGTTTAAAATTTTTTAATTATGATGTCCTGGTTGTGGGACATACACATCAGGTATTTGCCGAAAAACTGGGGGATACGTTGGTGATTAATCCGGGGAGTACAAAATTTAATCATACGTGTGCCATCTTAAGTCTGCCGGAAATGACTTGCCGTATAATGCCGTTATCCGGCAAGCGTCCGCTAATGGCCTGGAACTGGGGGATGTTTAGAGCAAATGAGCAGGAAATATAGCTATATATTTTCATTCAAAGAATGTTCTTGAAATATTGACTGAAATAAAAAAATTTGGTTATCCATTTTCGTTTAAGTTGGGTGCGTTTCACGCACCACGTGAAAGATGACCGGATCTGAAATGGTGCATTGAATGCACCCTAGGTTGTCGGGAAAAGCAATTTCTATGAGGCACTTGAGCGAACTGGACATCCAGATAAAAAAAATAATGACGGAAGCCTTGTCAAACCTGCCGGACGTGATTATTTTATTAATATGTTAAAGGCAAACCAGTCCGAAAGGATGGGACGCAAAGCCACTGGCCTAAATCTTTGTTATTGTTTAACTTCTTGACCGGATGAAAATTTTTTTATTAAAAGGGATGGCAAAAGGATCGATACCCTAAGATCGAATGGCCGTAAATAGATCCAAAGGTATCTACCCATGCCTGTTTAATCTCTTATGGAATATGCATCTAAAAAAGAAATACAAAATAAAGACATGGTAGCAGGGCTGCTTTTTTGAAAAGGAGGTAAAAAATGTTTATCAGTGAGATTGAATTATTTAAAGGCATCGATTTTGAAATCATGAGTAAGATCGCCAATATCTGTTCTGAAGAATCTTATTCAAAAGGAATCGTAATGTTTAGAAATGATCAAAGAGCGGAATATCTGTATATCCTTATCAAAGGAACAGTTTATCTTGAAGTGAGAGATGGCGGCAGGATAACTTACAGCATAAACGAACCCGGCGAAATCTTCGGCTGGTCAAGTATGTTTGAATCAGGCAGATATACGGCATCTAGTATTTGCGCAACAAATCTGAAAGTGGTTAAAATTAACAAGGATAAGCTTAACAAGATATTGAATGAGCATCCGAATGCAGGTATCAGGATTCTCCGGAGGCTGGGGAGTGTGAGTTCCAAAAGACTTTCAAATGCCTATCATGACCTGCTGTCAGCCCAGAGTACGGTTTTAGGTCCATCCATATGGTTAAATGACAATAACATACCCAGCGTCCCGGAAGAATCGGTTTTTGAAGTATAGGACGCATGGTCTGGGTCTGATTATTAAGAATACATATGAGGTGAATTATGGAGGCAAAACATAATTCGTATTACCGGATGTCGTCGGCCGGCAATACCGATAATTCTGAAAATGATCGGCGACAGTGTGAACGGCGCGAAATGAAAAGTGACGGGTTTACCTATATCACGACGGTCGGCTGGATTTGCCGGCGGGAACAATGCCGATATGCTTTTTGTGTGAACGCAGACAAACGTGTTAAAACCATGACTTATGAGTCCAGATTTCCTTTTCAAGATCCTCCTTATCATGTTTCAGCTGGAGATACATGGCCGCGTTCTGGATGGCAAGGCCTCCCAGTCGTGCAAGGGAGCGCATCAGGCTGACCATGTCATCCGGAAATTCTCTTTTTTTATTGCAATATACCCTCATGATTCCGATGACTTCTTCTTTGACAGTTATGGGCAGGCTGAGAATGGTGGCGATACCTTCCTTGTTTTTTTCGTATAAATAGTCGATATCACCTGGATTTATGTCGTTTATGATTTCCCATTGATTTTTTAATGACTTTTCAAGCTGACGGTCGGATACCGGGCCTTTATTAATGTATTTTTCACTCAAGCCATAGCTGGCAACAAGTTTCAGCTCTTTTGCTTTTTCATCCATCAGTCGGATGGTGATCCCCATGACATTAAAAGCTTCTGCGATTTCAGCGGACATGATATTGAGAATGTTTTTGATATCTAAAGAGGAATTAAGATTTTCGGTAATGGAAAGAAGAAGTTCGCCATTCTGTTTTTTTCTCCTGATAAAACGTGCTTTCTGGATGGCCATTCCCCCCTGGTCTGCCAGACCGGCTAAAAATTCGATCTCCTGCTCCGAAAAGTCTCTTGGTTTATCGGTATAAAGGGCCAAAATTCCAATTGGTTTAGCATCTGCCATGACCGGTACATCCAGAATTGAGGCGATGCCTTCCGCCTTTTTGGCTTCACGATTTTCAATCCTCGGGTCGGTCGTCGCATCCCTGATGGTAAGATATCCGCCATCCTTTAGTATTTTCTGTATGACCTTTTTTGCACTCAGCGGCTCTGCATGGATGTAATCATTTGACAATCCCTTTTGCGCGGCAGGAATAAAAAAGTCTCCGTTATCTGCTTTTAGAAACAGTGCGCAGGCTTTTGCGTCCATGGCGTCCACTGCGCTGTCAACGATCAGTTGGAGAATTTCTTCCTTTACAAAGGTACTTTGAATGGACCTGCTGATCCTGCAAAAGGTTTTAAAATACCCTTTACAATTTGACATTGTCTGATTCCTTTTCTGACTGGTTCTCTCACGAGAAATTCGGGCTAAATGTTTGATAAATAAGAACCCTCTCTTTCCTTCAGCCATCCGGCAATCTGGGGCGCAAATTCCTTCTGGCATTTTGAGCTGACATAGATGCCGATATGGCCGGTATTAAAACAGACATCCCGGGTGTCCGTTGAACCGACTTTATGGGTGATAAGTTCACACGATTCAGGCGGAACCAGATGGTCGTATTTTCCATAAAAATTCAAAACCGGCATGGTGATTTTCTTCAGATCGACCACTGTACCATCGATTTCCAGTTTGCTCTGGATCAGTAGATTTTTTTTATAGCAGTCATCGATAAACTGTTTAAACGTTGCTGCCGGCACATCCGGAGAGTCGAAAATCCATTTCTCCATGCGCACAAAGTTTTCCACAAATTCCTTGTTGTCCATGTGTTTGAAAAATCCGACATACTTGTCGATCATTAGTCTCGCGGGATTTAAAAGCAGAAATCCAAGGTTCATCAGATCGCCCGGCATATTTCCGTACGTCTCACCAAGCTTGTCTGCGTTCGTATTTTTTATCCAGATATTGAGCAGGCCCTTATCAGTGTCAAAGTTGGTGGGGGTGACTGTTAAGATCAGATTTTTAATTTTTTCCGGATGAAGGGCTGAATAGATCACACAAAAAGTCCCCCCCATGCAGATGCCCATGAGATTGATCTGAGGTAAGTTATATTTTTTGCAGAGGAACTCCACGATATTGTTAATATATCCATTCACATGATCGCCGATGGTCAGGTACTGATCTTTTCTTGTCGGGTATCCCCAGTCGATCATGTAAATATCAATTCCGTTTTTGAGCAGCGTTTCCACCACGCTTCGGTTCGGCTGCAGGTCCAGCATTGTCTCCCGGTTGATAAGTGCGTATATAATCAGCAGGGGTGTTTTGTTCTCAATATGTTCGGGTTTGTAATGTTTGAGTTTGACCCGGTCTTCTACGTAAACAACTTCGTAAGGCGTGGTGGAGATTTCGGTTTTAAGTTGATTGGTTAAGACGTCGACTGCTTTCTTGATGCGCGTTTTCGTTGTTTTATGTTCTTGCGCAAGGTTTTTTAAAATAAGGTCAACCGGAATTTTGGGTTTGGTCATCGCCTGCCTCATTTAACGAGATTAGCAAAAATATTAAATTTCAGCTGAGTGGGTTACCGATTGTTCATCTCATTCATCTGATCCAGCTGACCCGAGATTTCCTTAATTTGTTTTTTCATCATATAAAGTTCTTTATAGACATCGTCCATTTCCTTGTTTGTCGGTATCGGAAGCTCTTTTAAAAACAGGTAAAGCACTTCGGTTTTTGATTTTCGGTACTCTGCCAGAGAATCCATGGTGTTTTTCAGGGTGCTGGTGTATTCGGCTGCCCCATGCTTCCGTCACCAGGTTTGGCGCTCAGGTTGCTTCCCAGCAGACCCCTATCCTCCAAACTGGCAAGGGCATGGTATCAAAAACGGGCAAAATTGCAAGTGAACAACTATTGAAGATTAAAAACTGGATTACA
>JAJRPH010000035.1 GCA_024280875.1 Deltaproteobacteria bacterium
CTCGATGACGATTTTGTCATGTGTCAGCTCACCTGATTTCTCACCATTTTCAATCATGGACAGGGCCGGCCGGTCTTTAATGGAGCCCCCCGGATTCACGTATTCAATCTTAGCTAATATTTTAACCCCGGGGTTCGGATTCAAACGTTTAATTTCCACCAGCGGCGTGTTACCGATGGTGTTTAAAATCGAATGATGCATTCAAATTTCCTCAGAAACATATAAAAATGATGGCTTGAAAAATTCAATTACGGAAATACTCATCTGTTTTTTAAACTTTTTTTCAACTTTTCAATAATCTTTTCTTTTACTTTTGCCGCATCCTCTGAAGCATCCACAACCACAAATCGCCCCGGTTCCTGCCGGGCAAGTTCCAGGTAACCATTACGAACACTTTCATGGAACTGAAGCTTCTCATTTTCAAACCGGGTTTCCGCCTCAGACCTTGAACCGTCCAGGATTTGCCTCCATGCACGTTTGAGACCGATTTCAGGGTCAAGATCAAGTATAAACGTAATATCCGGCGCAAGTCCTTCAAGTACCAGACTGTTCAGCCGCTGAATCAGGGAAATATCAATCCCTCGGGTAAATCCCTGGTAAACGGTTGTTGAATCGTGGAACCGATCACATATCACTATTTTACCGGATTCAATCATCGGGGTGATTAATTCCTTGATATGCTGAACCCGGTCTGCCGCATACAGCAATAATTCAGTCATTGGATGAATATTCATATTTCCCGGATCCAGCAGAATGGATCGAATTTTCGCTCCAAGCACAGTGCCACCGGGTTCTTTGGTAATTATATAATCCAGACCTGATTTTTGTAGATACGTCGCGATATAGTCAATCTGGGTTGTTTTTCCAGAACCTTCAATCCCTTCAAGTGTAATCAGCATCTAAATAATCCATTATTCAAATTATTTTATTTTTCCGATATCATCCGCAATTGCGCCAGCTTCCATTGGATTGAGTTAATTTTTTTTCATTTTTTACAAAGCCTGGTTTTGACTTTGGATTGGATTCCGTATTACCTTATAATACTTGACTTTTTAAGCTGTTCAGGTTTTTATACTGGAATTTTATGGCGTCTACAAGGGATTATTCTTTTAAAAATATAAATTAAAAATCCATATTCCAATTGAATCACATTTTTTTAAAATCAATAGTCGGCAGTTCCATGGTAGCTTTTAAGGCAGCTTTTAAAAAAAACCTGCGGACAAATATCCGAAAGCTATGTTTTTTTTGGATCTGCCTGATGGGGTTAATCCTTTATCTGACACCCGTCATATCAATTGCTGACACCAATGGCGCACAAGATATTATCCGTTCCGATACGCCATGGCATATCAACGCACAAACAATCACCTATAATCAAAAAACCCATATTTACACCGCCACCGGTGAGGTGAAAATTTATAAAGATGACAAAACACTTTATGCGGAGTCGATTCAATACAACCAGGACACCATGGATACAAAATCAATAGGCGGTGTTCGTCTGGTAGTGGGCAAAGATATCTTAAAGGGAGATGAAATAAACATCAACCTGAAAACAGGTATCGGCACAATAATTAATGGGACTATATTTATTGAAAAAACACATTTCTTCATCAGAGGAGACCGGATTCGTAAAACCGGTGAAAGTTCTTACATCATTAATAACGGCAGTATCACAACATGCGATGGCGATCTTCCGCCATGGCGGATTACCGGAAAAGAAGTCGATATTACCTTAGAAAAGTACGGTATCGTCCGTCACGCCGCACTTTGGACAAAAAGTATACCGATTTTTTATGTTCCATATATGATAATTCCGATCAACACAAAGCGACAATCCGGACTGCTTCCCCCTCAAATGGGTTACTCCTCCCGAAACGGTATCGAATTTATTCAGCCCTGTTACTGGGCGATTAATCAAGCCTTTGATGCGACATTCTATTACCACCACATTCAGAACAGAGGTGAAAAATTAGGCGCTGAATATCGGTATGCATTCAGCGATTTCTCCAAAGGGACACTCATGATAGACTCCTTCGATGACCGCAAAGTGGATGACGGGACCGGGGATTCCAGCCAAAAATGGGGATATTCCGATGACCGATTTCTAAGGAAGAATTCGGACCGCTACTGGTTTAGAATGAAACTCGATCAGGAACTGCCCTTTAATTTTACTTCGAAACTGGACCTTGACATTGTAAGCGACCAGGACTATCTGAACGAATTTTCTTCCAGTTACACAGGATATGATACTACAAAAAAATATTTTGACTCAGAATTCGGCCGGGACATTGATGATCAGAATGACTTTGTTCGTGAGAACAGTCTCAATATCAATAAAATATGGTCGCAATACAGTCTCAATACCGAATTATTGTGGTATGACAATGTGATCAACCGGCGGCAGAGCGAAACCGATTCAACTCTGCAACAACTTCCCGTCATAACTTTTAATGCATTAAAACAGTCAGTTTTCAAAAACTTGCTGTTTGCTGATATGAATTCCGAATATTCAAATTTTTACAGAAAGGACGGCATAACCGGTCAGCGTGTTGATGTTCTTCCGAGAATTTACCTGCCCATGCATTATAAGAATTATTTTACCTTTGAGCCATCCGCCGGGTTCCGGCAAACACTCTGGTATCTAAATCGAACGGAAGATGATTTGTCAGAGGAGACCGTGGATAACTATCAGCACAGAGAAATCTATGATTTAAACGTCGATCTTTCCACCGACCTGTTTAATGTTTTCCTGATAAAGGGGCAGTCGACACATAAAATTAAACACACGTTGATTCCAAGGCTTGAATATTCATACATTCCGGATGTGGACCAGACAGAATATCCTGATTTTGATGACACGGACCGGATTGAACCGGAAAATCTCATGACATTTTCATTAACCAATCTGTTAATATCTAAAACTCAGGGCGCCAATGGATCAAGTCCGGACACGCCGGTTAAAAATTCTGACGAATTGTCTGCTTTAGATTCATATAATCAATTTTTATGGTTTAAAATCGAACAATCCTATGATTTTTTAAAAGAAAACGAACCCGGCGAAAAACCGTTTTATCCTTTATATGCGGAATTGAACCTGACGCCTGTCGACCTGTTAAGTCTCCATGCGGAAACGGAGTGGGACCATGACAGCGGAGACTTCACGACTTTTAATACCTACGGCAAAATAACAGACAGCCGCGAAGACCTTTTGATGATCGAGTACAGATATACCCGCAGCAAAAACCAGTCCATCTATATGGACTTCAATGGCGTCATAACAAACGACATCAGTCTTTCCGGAAGCTATGAAAGAAATCTGGAAACTGGTAAGGATATTGAAAAAAAACTTGGCTGTCTATATAATGCGCAATGCTGGTCCTGTGAACTTTTTTATAAAGACAAAGAGGATGATCAAAGAATTGGATTCATGGTCAATCTCAAAGGCCTTGCAGAAATCGGGAGCGGCTTATAAATATATGCTCTATGGTTCGATATCAAAATCTCTGTTAAAAAATATATTACATAACTACTTGACTTTTTATAAATTTGTATTTAATTAAAAGAATATTAATACATTTTGATCCCAAGGCAATAATTAGGAGGCGATATGAATAAACTGGAACTTATCTCAGCATTAAAGAAAGAAGCTGATATCTCTAAATCTGAAGCGGCAAAAATTGTCCAAATATTCTTTGATTCAATGTCAGAGTCACTTATCA
>JAJRPH010000036.1 GCA_024280875.1 Deltaproteobacteria bacterium
ATTTTAATCTGAAAATAAAAAGCGTTCCTTGGGCAATATGGAGGATTCATAAAAAATTGCAGCAGATTTTAGACCCTCCTTTAAATATTATTGCATGTGAAATTTGATCGATATCGAAAACTCAACGTGTTGAAAGGAGAATGAAGATAAATGGCACAGCTTATTGCGGACCGTAGTGATGTTGATTTTGTCCTTTTTGAGCAGATGGGCATTGAAGAACTTGCACAGACGAAACAATTTGATGAATTCAACAAAAAGACTGTCAAGATGATCGTCAATGAAGCACGGAATCTGGCGATCAAGGAGATACTTCCCACCAATGCCGAAGGGGATCGGGATGGTTGCGTCTTTGAAGATGGAAAGGTAAAGACCCCCGCCTCGTTTAAAAAAATCTTCAGGCTTCTCGGTGAGGGTGGGTGGATAGCAACCATTGATGATCCAGCTGTTGGCGGGCAGGGGATGCCGACTATTGTTGCCAATGCCTGTGCTGAATATTTTTGTGGGGCAAACTGCGCGTTCATGATTTATCCGGGTATCGCCCACGGGGCCGGCAAGCTGATTGAAACATTTGGTACCGAAAAACAGAAAACACTTTTTCTCGAAAAAATGTATGCCGGCAAATGGGGAGGCTCCATGTTTTTAACGGAACCTCAGGCGGGAACAGATGTAGGCGCCCTGACCACTTCTGCTGTAAAAAATCCGGATGGCACATATACCATCACCGGCAGTAAAATATTTATTACCGGAGCGGAACAGGATCTTACCGAAAACATCATCCATCCTGTTTTGGCGCGGATTGAAGGCGCTCCCAAGGGCACCAAGGGAATATCTTTATTTATCGTTCCCAAAATATGGGTCAAGGATGATGGGAGCCTCGGTGATTTAAATGACGTCAGGTGTGACGGAATTGAAGAAAAACTGGGGATTCATGGAAGTGCTACGTGTTCTGTGACTCTGGGCGCGTCGGGAAAATGCAGAGGGCTACTATTAGGTGAAGAAAACAAGGGGATGCGTGCCATGTTTCATATGATGAATGAAGCGCGCCTCGGTGTGGGGATGCAGAGTCTTTCATTAGCCAGCAGCGCCTACCTGTACGCAGTTGAATATGCAAAGCAGCGATTGCAGGGAAAACATCTCCTGAAAATGGCCGATCCGGCTGCTCCTCAGGTCCCCATTATCAATCATCCGGACATACGTCGAATGTTGATCTGGATGAAAGCCCACGTATCAGGGATGCGAAGTCTGAATTATTATGTCGGCCTTTGTTTTGATAAAGTTCTGACAGCCGAAAATGATGCTGATAGATCCCTCTGGCAAGGGCTGATTGAGCTGCTGACTCCGATTGTAAAGGCATACAGTGCTGACAAATCTTTTGAAGTCTGTACACAGGCAGTCCAGGTTTACGGTGGATACGGTTATATACAGGAATATCCTGTCGAACAGCTCCTGAGGGATTCAAAAATCTTCAGTATTTATGAAGGGAGCAACGGCATCCAGGCCATGGATCTTCTGGCAAGAAAGCTGGGCATGGCCAAGGGCGAACATTTTATGAACCTGATCGCTGAGATAAAAAAGACGGCATCCCTTGCTGAGAAAATAAAAGGACTGGCCCCGATTGCGGCTGAGGTTGAAGCAGCCGCCGACCAATTGGTTGAGTGCGCGTTTTCCCTCGGTCAAAATGCCATGTCGGACAAAGTCCTCACGGCATTTTCTCATGCTTATCCATTTTTAGAGATCATGGGTGACGTTGTTCTCTCCTGGCTGCTTCTGTGGCGGGCTGTGGTGGCCTTTCCAGAACTTGAAAAGCGTTTGGCAAACGTTGATGAAGAAAAAAAGAGCGATATTATCCGGAAAAACAGTGAAGCTGCTTTTTATGATGGTCAGATTCGCCAGGCCGAATATTTTGCTTTTTCGGTACTCCCCCTTTCCATGGGTAAAATAAAAAATATAAAAAACTTTGATGGCTCCGCTGTAAAGATGGCGGAAGCGTCTTTTTAGTGGTTAGGGCAAATTATCATCGGAAAGACTGATAGAATTTAATAGGGGACAAGCAATGCCTGTTAAAATATTAATCCCAGGGTCGTTAAAGTGCTGGTTCGACGGAGAAACAGAATATTCATGCCAGGGTGAACGGATCCTTGACTGTATTGATCGTCTTGAGAAAAGATTTCCCGGTGTAAAAGAACATCTGATTGACCCGAAAGGGAACATATCCAATGTGTTGATTTTTCTTAACGGAGATAACCTTCGGAGTCTTGATGGGCTTTCAACCAAAGTTAAGGATGGAGATGAAATCAGTATTATCCCTCTTGCCGCCGGTGGATAAATTCTATCCCTTAAATTAAGGTGTTTATATCATGATACAGGATAACCCGGAATCAAAATTTATCTTTATATTTCATCCTAAAATTATGCTTGGGAAGAAATATACTATTCGCAACGGGCAGGAAATGACCAACGGGGAAGTTCTTCAATTCTGGGGCAAATGGATTGTTTTAGGGAAAAAATTATGGCTGGACGAGCTATCGATAAAGCTTGATCCTTTTGTGGAGAGCAAGGAGATCCCGGTTATCAAATATGACAGAGTGCCATCAGTTAACCTGGGTATAGAAGAATGCGTGATGATGGTCTATTGTGACCGGCGTGACCGGGACAATATCTGGCAAATTCTGAGCCGGTTCGGAGTAAAACTCAAAGCCTGGGTAACTGAAAAAGAAACGATGGAGATGTGGCTCCCCGGGGGGCAGTTGCTGGAGCGGTGGATAGAATCCAAAAATTTTGATGCGGCCACCCAAAACGCCGTAAGAGAAGATTCACAAGCCCGTCTGGGCTATATTTTTGATCATCCGGATGAGGTATTTGTCCCATGGGAACAGTAAAGCAGCAACATCCGGATGCGTTAATTTTACTTGAAACTGTTTTAAGAAAGCAACGTTTACGGCAACAAGAGAGGGGGCGTTTGATATTATGATTGATACACCCAGGCAGTTGAAGATTCCGGCCATCGACCCGGACTTTTTTATTTTAAATGAAGACAGAATTGTCCTGGAACGATTTAAAAAAATGTCCGAAAAGCACCCGGTAAATTTACTGGTTACAGGGAATCAGGGATGCGGCAAGTCATCCTTGGTCCGTCAGTTTGCCGGCATCTATAAAAGGCCGATGGCGACCTTTCAGGTCGGGCTTTTATCCGAGTCCGGAGAACTTTTTGGTCAGCAGCGGCTAAAAGGCGGTGAAACTTTTTACAAGGAATTTTTGTTTCCTGAAGCAATTCAGACACCGGGTTGCGTGATTCATCTGGAAGAGATTAATCGGTCAGAGTCGCCACATGCCTTAAATGAACTTTTTTCTATTTTGTCCGAAGACCGGTGTATTTGGATCGATTAACTGGGATTTGTCGAGGTAGCGCCCCAGGTCATTTTTTTTGCCACCATGAACGAAGGGGATGGATTTACAGGTACAGATACTCTTGATGCTGCCCTTAAAGACAGATTCTATCGTATTCATCTGGAATATCTTCCTTTGGAGGTAGAGAAGGAGGTGTTGATCAGAAAAACCGGGATTGATGCAACAAAAGCTGAACAGGTTTTAAGTATTATCGGAAGAATCAGGAATAACGAACAGGCTGATCTGATGATCTCAATCCGTCACAG
>JAJRPH010000037.1 GCA_024280875.1 Deltaproteobacteria bacterium
AAATTGCAACTTGACCGGGGTTTATATTTTTAACATATTGATATTTTTCATAAGTTAACCGGACAGCAATGAGACGAAGTTGTTTATGGCAACTTCATCATGTAATTGTTTGCGAAGTTTTTCCAGTAGAAAACTTTTTTCAAATTCCATGGTACCGGAGATGAATGACAAGGCCTTTTCCGGAGATATCATCCACTCTTCATCAAGAAAAAATCTGACAAATGATGTGATACTCTCTGGTAACTGAGTCTGTGCGTCAAGGCGAGGCAGTTGATGACGGTTTGGGAATAATGTCAGTTCATACCATACATTATCCAGCTGCAACCACGCCGAAATCTTATCTTCCGGAAATAGAGATAAAAGTTGCTCCCAGATGATATATTTAGCCCTTGTAAAGGGATTAGCTATTAACCAGGAAAATAGTTCAGCGCTATCAAGTTTATTATTACTCCAGCAAATCAAACAATCACTGATCAAATATTTTTCAAGCTCGTGAAGATCTGATTCACGGGTATTTATCAGAAAATAAAAAATTTTGGATAGATCAGTTGTAGAACTCGGCTCATTTTTCGTCCATGCCTCTCCTATCATGATTCTTTTTAACCAATTATCAGCGGACGAACCATGAATAGGAGTTTCTTCACACTTTTTAATTAATCCTAATTCAACAACCCAGTAAGGATTGTTTTTTAAGTACTCCGGCATGGCCTGTAGTCCTAATTTATCTGCAAGCATGATAACAGGATCAATGATCTGTTTCTTTGCGCCATATTTGCGAGCTGCATCAAACCAGTCAAAAAGTGCAGGATTGCGAACAAGAATCTTTAGAGATTCTCCCTTTTCGGCATGTTGCTTAATAATTTCAAGAGTGCCTTCAAACTCGAATGGTTCTGCTATCAGGTTGTCGAAATCTTCGGGCGCATAAAATTCATATTGATCACAAATAATTTCAATCATTGATTTTATTTCCCAAAAACATGTTTTTCGATTACCCGGCACAATATCATCATTTTCTCTTTTTCATTCATTCCTTTACCGAGCTGATCAATTGTTGAATTCAGCATGTTTTCCAAAACCTGTCCGTTTGCTGAAATATCGTCCAGCACTTCAAAAATGCGTTCATTATTTTTCCCTTTGGAAAAAAGACTAAACCTCGCTTGGCCGGGCTCCGGGTCTGCCGGTGCTGGCCCGGAAGGCAGGCCGGGAATAGGTTCGGATATAAAAGTATCAATTATGTTTTTTGCTGTATCAAGTTTGCCGCGAAAGATCAGTACCAAATCATCGCTCCAGGATGCCACACTCAAGCCGGTCAATCCTTTTGCAACTTTTAATAATGTATCCTCATTGATGTCGGCACTCTCTCGGCAGGCATTTACAAGGATGGCGGGTTCACCGTTATAGGTATAATTTTGTTTGTCAGAGGGAAGGTTTGATAACCAATTTGATACGCCTTGTTCGGGATTTTCAGGTTGATCAAAAACAGAGCCATATGCGGCCAGAATCCTTTGGGTAAGACTGTCCAGAAGTGTTTCAAACTCTTCTTTAAAAGGCCTGATACCATCCTCAACACGTTTTTGGGTAATCCTGCTTGCATCATCAAAAATATGCTCAAAAAAATCTTTAAGCAATATTTGCTGTGTATCAGGGTCCAATTCCGCAAGAGGTTTGAAAATATAATCCCTTAATAGAGACGCACCATCAGAAATTTCTTCGGTTAACTGTGCATGTTTAGGGAGAGCTCTCCACCATTCTCCAATTTTGATGCCTACTTTCTTTACCCGTTCCAAAGCTGGGTCAGTCGGCATTAATTCCACATCATATAATTTAGACAAAGCGTCAACTAATGCTTTTTGATTTGAGCTGACATTAACGTAAACCAATCGATATTTTTCAGGTGTGGTAAATACTTTTTCCAACGTATCGTTTTCAATCGCTGTTATTTTTTCGATCTGCTTGGCATTTCGCTGGAATTCAAAAGAGATGTTTCCATATGTCAGCTCTTTGTGGGCAACTGAAGCAAAAAGAATCGGCATCACCCGGCATTTAACCCCATAGGGTGGTTTTCGCAAGGTTCGCACCAGGTTTTTCATCTCAAACGGACGATTTCGGGCACTTTTGATGTATTTTTCCATGCATTCCCAGGTTTTGTTTGCACCATTGAACACATCAGTCTGGGGCTTTTCAAGGACACAATCCCCTGCCTGATTCTTTCTTAAAATGCCGTTACTTCTCAGCACTTGTCGGATAATATGTTGGGGCGCAGCAGCGGTTTCATTCCAAAGTTTTTGGGCCGCATCTTTTTCAGTCATTTTCATCGTGATATCCCGGCAGTCTTTCCGGTATCCCCAGTTCCCACCAAAGTCATCCAGAGCCAATTTGGGCTCCCCAATAACAGGACAGTCAGGAAAGGCCTTATACATCACGGCGGATGTCATCTTTTTTATCTGCCGTGTGTTTAAAACTTTTTGGAGAAGTCCTGACCAGAAATAGTCGAGCATTTGTTTTTCAGGGGCAAATAAATCATTCACCGTATCTTTCAATTGGGTGGACCTGTCAATATCATAGATGCACCATTCTTCGTGCAGTTCACCGCCTTCACCATAAAGACTGGCCTCGTTCTTTTTTAAATAGCTCAATGCCTGGTGTTCTTTGAGTAATGCGAAGAGTTGTATGGGTTCTTTTGGGATTGCAGCCACAACCTGGTTGTATTTTTCTTCTGTCAATTGAGTTGTGACAAGTTGTTTTGCTTCATCAATCTCACTGCTGTTGCTGCAAAAAACAACAAAAAGAACACCATCTGAAAATGATCCCGCACCAAGATTTTTAGTCAAAATATGAAGGCTTTCCTTAAGCTGGTTCATACTGATCGGTTCAATCTCCAATTTACGCTTCACACCAAAATCATCTTCATAGCTTGTTGCCTCATAGCTTTCACTGAATTGAAATTGCTTCCATAATGATTTTAAATACTGAACCGGGCTTTGGCCTATTTTTTCAGAAGAATCATTCAACAGTTTCCGCACTTTTTCCATGAGAGATTCAGTGGTGCTGCTGACAGCAGGGCGATATGAACCGTCCGCCTGTAGCTTCATAAGAATATGATTTTCATTTTTCAGGTCGGAATGTCTTGCAAGTTCTTTTGTAAAAAAGTCTTTATCCTTTTCCGGGATGTCCAAAGAATAAGAAAGGATTTCTTCTGTTACTTTTACTCTGGCTGGATTTGTAACACGAAACACCGACACTGCTTTTAAAATTCGAAGCCCAAGCAGATCATCATCTTCAAGTCTGGCTTTTAGATGTTCAAAATCTCTGTAAATTGAATAGGTGCGCTCCTGCTGCTTTACATCATTGGAAAAATAATCCCACAAGCCGTCAACTGTATACATTGGAGGATCTGCATCACCCGCATGACAAACAGCCTTATCCAGAAATCGTTTAAAGCTTCCCGGCTCATCTTCACACAGACAGGTGAAAAGAGTGCGGTTATTTTGTGCTACTTTTTCGGAAATTGCCGGCAAACTGTAAACAGCCATTGGATGTAGTGGATATGTTCCCAAAATAATGGTGGCTTTAAGTTCATCTGGAGTGAACCCTGTAAAATATTTCAGCCGGGCTGTTTCCTGCACCAGTGTTTCAAAATAGTCATTGAAATTTGTTGTTAATTGATCCCAAGCCTTTGCTTGTTCATCTGCCACAATGACCCCGTCAATAAGCTGGAAAGTCTCAACATCCGTACTTTTCATAATATATTGTTTAAAACGGCCTTCAATTTTTCTAAGGTCATCTTCCAATTGCTTATTGTTTACACCCAACGTATTCATGGATATGTCGTGATACTCTTTCAAAGACCGATGGCAGAATAGATAGAAATGAAGCTGGTTGATTTCACTGTCATTACAGCATTCTGCAAATTCTTGCAGCACCAGCCCTTCTCTACCTGTGGGATCTTTTACAACCTCTCCCATCTTATGACCAAATTCATCCCAGAAAACAGCAATACCACTGAACCCATGATTCTCTTTTAACTTTTTAACAACACTGGTGTAAAAATCTGTTGGAGTGAGCATGGTTGTAAATTCAAAACGGCCACCAGCCGAGAAAAATGGATGTATTTTTCGGAAAAAATCAAACGCCTTTTTTTGATATTTTTTTAAACGGGTCTTCAATTCATCCACTGACATACCGTTGAGTTCGACCTTTTCTTTTAATATGGCAAAGCTTTCCGGATAATTTCCTTCAATTTCATGAATCCTTTTTAATGCCGCATCAAATGCCGAAGAAGGCAGCAGATAATCAAGTCCTTCTTTTTCCAATGCCTGCCGTAATCCCATGGTCAATGCATCTGCGATATCGCCTTCATCCCCATAGAGATTTACAACAAGAAATTTTTCAGGGACC
>JAJRPH010000038.1 GCA_024280875.1 Deltaproteobacteria bacterium
ACCAGGGGTTCATTTCCCTGGCAGACGCAGAATGCATTATTACCACCAACAGCCATTTCCGGATTGATTTTCAAATTTCCGGTTTTAACATGGAAGGTGTCATTTAAAGCCGCAGCCAGCCGATACCAGGGCCCTGCCCTGAACGCATCGTCAAAACAGTTTTTATCCGGGCTATGCTTCAATAAATCAATGACGCCCGACAATTCGCCTTTATGGGGACAGTTATTTTTTTTCTTAAACGCCTGGCAATTGCAGGTAAGAGATAAAAAACCCATTTTTTCGCTGAGGACCAGGATCGCCATACCCGGATCCGAGTCGGAAATTTCAGGCAAGAGCGCAATACCGCTGCGGTGGTATTCAATCCGGTGCATGGGCAGATGATTTCGAATATCGATAATTTTGATTACCCCTGTTTATTTATATTATTCTTCAGCCTATCTGCTTAGCAGACTTCCTCCTTTCTGAAAATATTTTTATCTGTTTACATCAGCCCCAGCTTCAGCCCGAGGGTGACGCCGAGTTTTTCAAACCACTTCATGCGCTAGTAAGGCCCGGCATTTTCCAGCGTATCGAGTGTAGCGATCATATCCGGAAGATAGCCGCCCATATGCGAAAAATAATCCGGCTGTCTCCGGTTTTTAAAGTAGGGACCGGAAAAAAGCCGCATCAGATCATCTAAGGAAATGATCCCGCTGTTTTTTTTCTTTTCAGAACCTATCATGTTTTGAATATGTACTTCCGACCGGAAGCATCGGCATGGATACCGGATATATTTGGAATCAAACCGGACCTCCAAATAACTCATTCATAAAAACTTGAAATGGTTGATACATTATTTGCTGAGTCAGTGGTGATTCATCACCATGAAAAGCTTTTTATCGGTTTACTAAACCTGATTTTACAAAAATTCGGGTTCGCTCTTTTAACCGCTTTCATTTGCTGGTAAGGTAATTATTATTACAAATAATTCTTTATTTCACAAACTCCAGATAAATGAGGGGCTCATGGCCGGGAAAGAATTAATCCGTTCTGCCGCATCACGCATGTTCCGTTTGGGGGGCCTGGCCGGCCGGGTGGGGGTTTCCTTGCCGGAAACACCGTGGCCAACCTGTTTAGGGATACGGAGAGCCGGGACGAGCACCGGACAATAATTTTGGTGAAAAACGCGCTGAGGGTCAAAGAACTCCTGGGCCAGCTCAAAGGCGTCCCCATGAAAATCGGCCAGATAATCAGTCTGCACGAAAAATTGCTCCCCGAAGAAGTGGTCCATGCATTAAAAACCCTTCAGCAGAATGCACCGGCCGTCCCGTTTGAGGAACTCCGGGAAATGGTTGAAAATGAGCTGGGCAAGCGCTTTGCCTATATCCGACATATCGATGAAACTCCCCTGGCCGCAGCCTCCATCGGCCAGGTCCATCGCGCCGTGCTGGTCAATGGCGTAGAAATCGCGCTTAAAATCCAGTACCCCGGCATCGATGACGTGATCCGGGCGGACTTGAAAAACCTCAAAGGCCTGTTAAAACTTCTGTTTTCCATGTTTTCCCGGATGGATATGGAGCCGGTGTGGCAGGAGCTGAAAGACCGGCTGATGGAAGAACTCGATTATGAAAAAGAAGCCGCCAGCATGAAACGCATGGCAGATTTTTTGCAGATGACGCCAGGATCATTGTCCCCAAAGTGATTGAAGAAGTGACCACCCGCCATATTTTAGGAATGGAGCTGGTTCTCGGCATTTCCCCGGATACGATTTCCAAAAACAAATACTCCCAGACGCTGAAAAACACCTGGGCCGAATCCATGTTCCGCCTGATCTTAAAGGGTATCTTTCTTTTCCGGTTTCTGCATGCAGACCCCAATATCGCCAACTTTGCATTTTTAGAAGACGGCCGTCTGATTGTGTATGATTTCGGATGCATGAAGGAAGTCCCTGAAGAACTCTGTCAAGGATATGTCCGCCTGGTCAGTGCTTTTTTAGACCATCAGTATCCCAAAATCCCCGAAATTCTCAAATCCATTGGGGTTCATAAGGCCAACGGCAATCTGATGTCCTGGCAAATGGTGGCTGATTTTGCAGATGTATTTCAGGATTTTTTCGACCCGAAAGAACATTATATATTCGGAGATGATGAGAAAATCTACGCCAGACTCTATGATCTCGGGAACAAACACATCAGCGAGTCCATGTCCATAGTTTTTCCCAAAGACATTATTTTCATTGACCGGACATTCGGCGGCCATTTCGGAAACCTCTGCCGCTTAAACGCCCAGGCTGACTGGCGGGCAATTCTTTTGGCGCACATGTCACATGTGCTTGCCGATAACACAAACAAAGCTTCCGAATAATTTTTTTGTAACCGTTCACAGGGGTACAACTGCTGATACACTTACAACCGATCGAGTTTGTCATGAATAGCGGCAAAAAAATATTTAAAGAATTAGCCGAAGAATCTCTCAGGCGTCTAAACAAGACCGATTTCCCCAAAAACTGTAAAATACCCGGCATTACAGTTAAAAACGATGAACTCGGTATTCCGCTCTACCAAACCCCTTACCGGGTGTCTATCAACGGTGTCACTGCCCCTTATGGTGAACCCGCAAACCCGGCCATCAGTGTACTTATCTTAAACTACGTGATAAATTTTCCTGAAAAAATTCCGCCGGATGGTGAATGGATCACCTTCCGGGAATTTGATGGAGCGGGTCCGCTCACATCATTTGTTACAGAAAATACAAACAAAATTATTGAAACTACATTTTCAGGTAAAATGGGAAATTTGAAGAATTCAGCTATCAAGACAGGAGGATGTCCGGTTGACGATGAACTGTCGTCTGACATTTCAATACATTTTATCGCCCTTCCCGGAATTCCCGTATTCCTTAGATTCAACGATAAAGAGGAACAATTTCCAGCACAGTGCAGTATTCTGTTCAGACAATCGGCACAACAATTTCTCGATCTCAACGCTTTGGGAATTGCCGGCACCATTCTGACCGGCAGGCTTATCAGCGGCACTACAAACGGTTGAAGGGGCACTTGTAAACCTGAGAAAAATTTTACAGCATTATCATTATTGACATATACGTCTATTTCTGCAATATATTATTCAAAAAAGCAGACATTTACACATAATTTTTCTAAAACCATTTAATCAACAAAAGATTGCACTACAGGAGTCCCATCATGTATGACGTGAAAGCGGATATCGATAAGAACAGAATTTACATCACGATCGGTAAACTTGAAGGTGAGGAGGCAATGCAGGCGCTTGCCCAGGCAGTAAAATCCGAATGCCAAAAGCTTAAAAAAGGATTTACCTGCATCACTGATCTGAGAAAATATGAAGTACTGGATGATCATTTTGAATATTATGTAAAGCAGACCCAGGAAGCCATGATTGCCGCAGGCTTGTCCAATGTAGTCCGGGTTCGCCGTGAAACGGGTTTACTGGGACACTTCCAGTTCGACAATGTTTCGATGGATGTGGGATATCATGCCGAAAACGTCACCTCCATGGAAGAAGCGGAAAGAATACTGGATAAATGATTTTATTCCGATGGCTTTTTCTCCTGCCACCAGTGGAATCGAAATATATTTATTAGATTCCATTTCCAGGCTATTCTGCTTTTCTTCCATTTTTACGGTCTATTCCCGCTTTTATGCTCATTAGAATTCCTACCAGACAAACAGACGATCCGGCCAGAAATTCCGACCACATCCTGCCTTTTTCCGGCGTAAACCCTGTTTCAAGCGCGAACATTTGACTTTCACGGTTGTAGATCGCAAAAAGATTCAACCCGCCATGCATTAAAAAGCAAATCCCGATAATGACAAAAACGGCGCCGAACAGACGAACCCGTTTCAATTCCCGTTCCGTGTATTTTTTTGACTCATTCATAGGTAGTTATGTTCCGCTACATTGATCAAAAACTGAAAGGTTCCTATTCCGGCGCCAGGCGCGTCCGGTCAATTATCTCATCTTTAACGGTATTGGGCAGATCATCAAAATACGCGCAATAGCCGGCCACACGGACCACAATACCCGGATATTTGCCCGGATTTTCCTTTGCGTCTTTAAGCATTTCTGGATCAAGGACATTGAGCTGCATTTCCATGCCTCCGGATTTGAAAAATCCTTGCGTCAGGGCGGTTAGAACCCGCAGGCCCTTTTCTCCGTCAAGGGTTGCCTGATCAAATTTCAGGTTCAAGGCATACCCGTTCATGGCCAGGGTGGCATCCACCTTTGCCACGGAATTCAACAGCGCTG
>JAJRPH010000039.1 GCA_024280875.1 Deltaproteobacteria bacterium
CGGCTATAGGAGCTCACCCTATCTTATCGGATAATCACAAATCAAGGTTTGACCCCTATTCCCGAAAAAAGAATCCCATGATCGGTTACCTCAGATATAAGCGGATCATTCATGCTTAATAATTCCTCCTTGAAAGGATGTGGTTCCAGACGATCATCAATTCGAGCCGCCATTCGCATGAGTTCAAGGCGCGTCTCATATAAATCGTCAGAAAAATCAGGCGAAATTACCGCCACATCAACATCACTCCATTTACTGGCGCTCCCTTTGGCATAAGAACCAAAAATATAAGCAGCTTTGATCCTGTATTTTTTTTTTACCCCCATCAGGAAAAGAGTTATTAGACTTTCTATATCATCTCTTTCAGCCACTTTATCACCTCCAAAATATCGGCCATATTTTCAGCTGCAAACTCCCGGGTGCATTTTTTTCTAAATTCTCTCGTTATATCCGGGTAGCGGGCTTCTATATTAAATGACGTAATGACAAGCAATTGTTCAACCCGTTTTTCATCAATACAAATTTCACACAAATTAGCCAATCGCACCAAATTGTGAATCGGTGGCGCGTGTTTATTGTGACACCTTACGAATAAGGCTTTAAGCATTTTTTCAACGGCCAGATGACCGAAAAAAAGCGCATAAGAATAATCTTCTTTTTCTAACAGATGTGCAGCCACATCAACCGCTTCATTCGATTCTGTTATCCAGTACGAGATAATCTTTTCATCATCAAAGTTGCCAGCAGTCATGGACCATACCTCTTTTCAAAGATCTTTCATTTGGGGCAACCCTTCGGGACAACCCAGCCTGTATTTCTTTGAATCATTATCAAACATACCATACTCAAACATATTTTGATAGATGATAGAAGGCTTTATGGAAAATAATAGAGAATATGATAAAATGCCCCGGGATATTCGATTCGCCATTGTCATGCCATGCTGCGTCCAATAATAGGAAAATTCTTCGCCGGCAATAATTAGTAACAAATCAAGGTTTGACCCCGACCCTGCCGACCCCCTTTTTAAAAAAATTGCCCTCGTTGCAGGTAGGTTTTTCTGAATTTTTCCCAGGTATAGCGGACCCCACCGGCAATCAGTGATTCAAATAATTGCGCAAATCTATATTTCAAGCGATAATATTTTCCACGAAAAGAATCCGATGATTTAAAATTAAATTTCTTTTCCATATATTTTTCTTCAGAAAAAAAATTTTTGCTGTCAATTGATGCAAATGTTTTTTGTGCCGCATAACACCGGAATGCGCCAAGAAAAGCCTTTACTTTAAAGAAACAGGCAGGCCCCTCGTTTAATAAAAAACGAACAATCATGTCACAGTCCATCCGCTGATGGAGATTTTCATCAAATGCGCCAAATCTATCATGAACTTCTTTTCTCCAGAGAATCGTCTGGTTGTAGGCATCCATATTTTCATAAGGCGAATGAGGCTTTCGAGGTTTAAGAGAGAAATTTTTAGTTATAATATCATCATTTTCATCAATTGAATACCAGTCACCATAGCATACGGTAATTTCCGGGTGTTTCATGAACAGTTCCGCTACACGATAAAAAGCGTTAGGAAGGTAAATATCATCACAATTCTGCCATGCGAAAATCTCACCGGTAGCCCTTGTAAATCCTTTATTTAAAGCATGCGACTGTCCATGATCATTTTCAGAAACCCAGTAAGATATATATTGCTCGTATTTGTTGATGATAGGAATCGTATCATCTATTGAACCGCCATCAATAATTATAATCTCGACATCCGGATAATTCTGATTGATTATCGACAACAGTGTCCGCTCAAGAAAAATACCCTGATTAAATGAAGGGATAACAACAGAAATTTTGGGGAAACGGTCCGCCTGACTTGTTTTCCGGGACCAGGATGAAGAAAGCCGGGTCACAAATTTTTTGATCTCATGAGAAGCATTTATTTGCATGAGTTCACAATTACTCATATCAGACATCAGGTCACGTTTTTAAAAGAAGATTTTTTTAAATCATCAACAATTATTTTTGCTGCATTCCCGTCGCCGTATGGGTTTTGTATTCCGGACATTTTTTGATATAATTTTTTATTTGTAAACAATTCAGTAGCCATATCAATAATGCAATCGGGATCATTTCCGGCAAGCATGGCTGATCCAGCTTCAATTCCTTCCGGCCGTTCCGTTGTTTCTCTGAGGACCAGTATCGGTTTTCCAAGTGAAGGAGCTTCTTCCTGAACACCGCCTGAATCGGTAAGGACAAAATAAGATAATTTCATTAAATAAATAAAACTGACATAATCCATTGGCGGCAGGAGATGAATATTTGGCATGTTTTGAAGGTGTTCTTTAACTGGCACTGAGACATTGGGGTTCGGATGAACAGGATAAATCCATGATACATCCGGAAAATTTTCTGCCAATGTTTTAATTGCATTAATAATATTTAAAAATGTCGAGCCAAAATGCTCACGCCGATGCAGTGTGATGAGGACGATCCTTTGTCCGTTTTCAATCAGTTCACCAATTGCTTCACACTTGTTTGATATGTTCTGCTTGAAAAACTGCTCATCATAATTTGAAAGCAGCCAGTAAATGGAGTCGATTCCTGTATTGCCGGTTAGCAAAATGTTTTCTTTGCAAACCCCTTCCCTGAGCAGATTGGCTTCTGCCGTTTTCGTCGGGCAGTAATGCCTGTTTGCAATAAGGGAACAAACCCGGCGATTAAATTCCTCTGGAAACGGTGAATCCATCCTGTAAGTTCTGAGGCCGGCTTCCACGTGCGCCAATGGAATCCGCGAATAAAAACTGCTCATAGCGGCAGACAGCGTTGTGGTCGTATCTCCCTGGACAAAAATCCAGTCCGGCTTAAAAACTTGAAGGATATCTTTTTTAAAGGCACTAATCAGCCCGGAAGTGATGTCAAACAGATCCTGGTCCGGTTTCATGATATTTAAATCAATATCAACATCTATTCCGAAAAGGTCCAGCAACCCGGTCAGCATATCCCGATGCTGCGCGCTGTTGCAAACGCATACCTCAAAATCTTCCGGGAATTGTTTCATGCGGAGAATGATCGGCGCCATTTTGATGAGTTCTGGCCTTGTACCAAAAACAAAAAGAATTTTTTTCAATTTTTTTTCCTTAACCGATGTTGAGCGATTGTTGAGGTTGCCGCAGATACAAGGAAAAAGCCTTTCCGCTATAGTCGCTTATGCGGGCAGGCATTTGACGCGGTAGCTGTGGTAAGATCGGCAATCCCGGAGGGTTTTAAATTTTGAAACTTAAAATCGGATAACATCCTTAATTCAGGGTAAGCAATATTTTTCAAAATTTAAAACGCTCAATTCAGGTTAAATAAACCGGCATAGCTCATCCCAGAAAACCGCCGTGGGATCTACCCAGGACCTTAACATTTTATCCCGCTTCCTCCGCCATGCATGTTTACTTTCGCTATCCTTTACAATCAACTCAATTCTTGCCAGCATCTCATTTATTTGATCAGGCTTATAACCATATGTCAGATCGAAACGATCTTCCAGCTCATCCAAATATGCAATCCGATTGACAAATGAATTCATCCGAATAGAAGGTGTGCCGACAATAGCAGCTTCGGCTGCCATTGTCTGGCTGTCGCCGATGAACAAATCACATTCAGCAAGCATATCATGGAGCATTGATGACGGCAGCGGAAATCTGTATGCTGCGAGTCCCCCTGTCAACTCAATTTCAGAAGATATAAAAACAACGCCTTTTGTTGATAAAAACGAAACCAGCTGTTCAACAATTTCCCTTGACAGACCCTGTTCCCCTACGTCATGACTTGCCGCCAATGCGACGGTCCGGATGAGAAAAATTTTCTTACCATGCGGAATATTCAACTTGGCACGGATTGCAGGATCAGGGTGAAACACCTTTGGATGCAGATAGGCAAGTTCGTGTAAACCGGGATATGAACGGTGCTTTTTGCCGTAATTTTCTTTTAAACAATCCGGTGTTATGATTCTTGTCGCAAACGGGTAACCAAGAAGAGGATACTGAGGATTTGCTTTGGCGTCGTCGTCGTTAATCAATAATGCAGGAATCTTCAGCAGCTTTCCAACATGTGCAATCGAAATTGAATTCCCCATTAACACAGCCGGTTTTTTTTTGTTTGCCAGTTTCAGAAGCTTAAAGTCATAGGTCACCAATTCACCGAATAACCCCAAAAGACCACGTTTCGACCGAGTCATTACAAACGGAATATTTCCATCGCTTCGCATCAGATCCACGAGCACATCTTTTTCCCGGGCGGTCCATATGACCTTGATGCCGCTCTCACTACACCATGACCCTAACTGCCTGAGCGCGAGATAATGTTTGGGATGATGACAATCAAATATGACACTTGTTTTCGTCACTGTTTAAGAGATTAGCCTTCACTTTTTTTTTTATAATATTCAAGCTCGATTCGCTTGACACGGATCAGGGTTTCTTCAATCAGTTTCCGGTTAAACGAGATAACATCACCCAACAAACCAAGAACAAGAACCTGAAATCCGACAAAAAACATAACAGCCGCAAAAATCAGGGACTGGATATGCCCCCCCCCCGCCCCATTCAGATAAAAATACAGGAACCGGATGGAAGGGATTAATCCGGCTATGACACACAGACAACCGATAATAAAAAAAACCCGCAACGGCCTGAACATCGTGTACATTCGTACCATTGTATTGAGTTGGTTGATGATAAAGCGGGGGATGCTTTTAACAAGCCTGGACTCCCGGGTCTTCTTATTTGTCCGGACAGGAACACTCACAATTGTCAGCTTTTTATTTCCTGCCTGAATAATCGTTTCAACAGTATATGAATAATTCGAGACAATATTGATTCTCAAGGCCGCCTCCCTGCTGAAAGCCCTGAAACCGCTTACAGCATCGGGAATACTGGTATCAGAAAGCCGTCGAACGACCCAACTTCCCAATTTCTGGAGTAGCTTCTTGACCAGGCTGAAATGCTGAATATTATCCGTTTTCCGGTCCCCGACAACTATGTCAGCCTCTTTTGCCAGAATTGGTGCAATCAAATCCGGAATTCCGCTGCCCCTGTACTGATTATCGCCGTCGGTATTAACAATAATATCCGCCCCTGCCTTCAGACACGCATCCAGTCCTGCCATGAAGGAAAACGCGAGCCCCTTGTTCCGGCGGTTGTAAACGATATGATCAACTCCGATCGATTTCGCGACTTCAACAGTCCGATCCGTACTGCCGTCATCGATAATCAGGATTTCAACCTCATCAACACCTGCAATGTCACGCGGGATATCCGCCACTGTCTGCGGAAGCGTTTCTTCTTCGTTAAAGCATGGAATCTGGACAATTAATTTCATTTCAAAAACTCGAATAATTTGAATTTTGCGGCTTTTTTATCAAAGGTAATAACAGTTTCACAACCATTGCTTTTAGCAGAGTGCGCGATTAACAAATCAGAAAGATCAAATTTGTTTCCTTTGGCGGAATGGACCAATTGTTGTAACGCTGACTGGTGGTCAAATTTTAAAACCGGCATCAACAAAAGGTCACTTAGTGAGTCCAGAATTTCTATCCTTGAAACCTCATAAACGGACTCTAAAACCCAAATCATTTCCAGGACTACAAGCAGCGGCACAAACAGTTCTTTTTTTTCTGATTCAGCCTTTTTAAAAATAAAATATACTTTCTTTGCTTGGCGTTCGTCATCGCCGGTTAAAAATCGAATCAGGATATTTGTATCTATGGCTTTCATTTGAATTTATCCCTCATTCGATTTCTAACTGCATCCTCCATTTCTTCAAGAGAGACAGCTTTTGTACCAGGCTTATGTAATTTGCAAAAAATTTCATCCACTTTCTTAGAAACCGGCCTGATGATGGCTTCTCGCTTATCTGTAACAACAATCTCAATTTTATCACCGGTACTTAGTTTCAGAGAATCCCTTATTGCCTTTGGAATTGTAACCTGCCCTTTTGTGGTAAGAGTTGCTAACGCCATAATTCCCTCCTTACTTTAAATAAAGTCATACTTATATGTAAGGCGAAAACGACAAAATGTCAAGAAAGCGTTTCATTTAGAAGGTTTTATAGGCATCTCTTACACCTTATACCCTCTCACCTTTGAGCTTTTTCCCCTTCCCACTCCGGCGGCAAGATCATTTATTTCATTGTTTGCGTTCATCTGCGTGTGTCGGCGGCTAATTACTATGAATTGGACCTGAATAATTTCAACGTGACAAAACGGCCAGCTGATTTGAAAAAATTTGGAATTGTCTGTATTTGATTAATGTCAATCCAAACTCTGAAGCAAGTGTTTTAAACCGTTTTTTGTTATAAATCACGATGTGATCATCTACAGCGGATTGAGCGAACAAACCCAGTTTTGCCCCCAACGGATGGACGATATCATTACCAAAAGGGGTCGGTGTTGTTATGATAATTTTTCCCTTTCCCTTGAGTAACGGAACCAGTTGTTTAAAAATATGCTTCTGGTTCCAGAGGTGTTCAATAACAGCCATCATTAAAATTACATCAAACGTCTGATCAATATTTAAAGGATCATTATCAAGGTCTTTTTTTAAAAAATCAAAATCAACAAATTCCTCTGCCAGCTTTTCTACATGGGTATTATTTCGTTCAATGCCGCAATAATAACTTATTCTTGATTTGTACTCTCTTAATACGAGTGCATTGCCGCAACCGATATCCAGTATATTTCCTTCAATATAGGGGCTAATCTGTTGATGCCGCCATTTTGCCAGCCTTTTACTTAAAAATGCCATATTGTCTAAACTCTTTTATATCTCCATGAAAACAATCAACTGAAAGTAACGATGTTTTTAAACATTTTTCATTTGAACTGATAATTGAATTTTTCAATATCTTTTTTAAAATATCGCGCAACCAATTCATATGTTTTATCATTACAATATGATCGATAATCAGTTGACGACCGGTTATCTGATATATTAATCATCGGCAGCGGCGAACTGTTGAGTCCCAGCTTTGTTTTTACAAAATTATAGTCTTTGCTGATATTTTCAAATTTACCAATAAAATCAAGGATTATTTCCCCAGCCGGATCAGAGACAAAGTCCAGTTGATTTTTTGGACCTGTTCCAATATACCGCTCAATAAATTCTTTAAAACTTTTTCACCGAACTGTTTTACTCAATGGATGTTTTTTGTTTTTGCATAAATAAAAATATAAACTCACGTTCAAATCCCACGGGCTTCTGAGAAAAGCAAATTTAAAAAATTCATCAAAGATGTTTGACGGCAGTTTTTGTTTTGCCTCCATTGCCGTGGCATGCGGTTTAAAACCTGTCAGAAAATTCGGTACACCTTCGCTTAAAGAGTATGTTCAATGCAATAAAGAATTTCCGTGTGGACCAGTGCCCATAAACTAATGAATCAATCAAACGGGAACGCGGCGCCAGCCTTACCGATAACGATGTGCCTGCTGTTTTAAAAATATGTATGAAAATAAATTTATGTTTATATGATATTAACATTTATAAATATTTATTAAACATTACACTCTATTGATTCAATATCTAAATAAACTGTCATCTGGGGTTTTAACTTGGGAATGCCATAAAGTATTGTGGTTACTTTTTTCAATAAGCAATGGAGTTCACGATTTCATCCACTTGAGTATCATATTTTCAATTTGTTCATCACTGTAAAAATATCTGACAAATTGACTGTTGTAAATTTCTTCACACAGTTTTTTATCCACCCTGATACTTTCTTTCACATAACTGTAAGATTTTGCTTCAGGGGTTTGTGATCGCACATTTGATTTAAAAAGAGAAATCCTCCGGGGCGAATCTATAAATTCAGATATTACGGTTTCACCGACAGCGGATAAATCTTCCATACGAATTATAAGCGCTTCAGCATTCTCACCATTATATATGGTCCAACCGGAATCACGGTTGAATGGTTTTGAAAAAACATCAATTCCAAAAACGGATTTCAGTTCTCTGTCAAACCATTCGAAAATATAGTCAAAAGTTTTTAGATCAGAAAAATTATCCTGAATAAGTGCCATTGCCTTATTTTTATCAATCAAGCCGTCCTGGTTCCTAATATCGTTTTTCATTATTTCGGGATTTTGAAAAACATCTGAAATCTGCCGCGCAATGGGATCCCTGACCATTGAAATAATTTTAAACTTTTTAAATCTGTTATTAATTATTCTTTTGCGTAATGCCAACCCTAATTCAATATGATAAGGTACAGGCACAATTCCTGAATCAATATAAAAATTTCTATATTTATTTAAATCTTTGGACAAAAAATGTATATTAAACAGATAGTTTGTTAACCCAGCGGCATTTAAAGAACTCGATACTGAGGTAGATCCGACTTTTCCCATTTGATAAATCAAAATCGCTGGGTGCTTAGATCTTTTAAGACCTAAATAGACC
>JAJRPH010000040.1 GCA_024280875.1 Deltaproteobacteria bacterium
ATCTACTCATCAAATGAGGTACTAAATTAACTTGTTCTTAATATAATAATCAAGGTTTGACCCCATTGTTCCCATTGTTCGTTTTTGCCTTTCGAATGTGGTGCTTGCCTTGCCGCCAGTCAGAAATATCCATGTAACCACAAATTCCCATTACCAGTGTGATCATTTTTCGAACAGCATCAAAAAGTAAATTGATATCCGTGGGATAATGCACATCGGTTTTGGTGACAAATGAGTCACAACTACCGGTTAATTTTTCTTCTTTTTTTTTACCAGCCACTTCATGGCCGTATTTGACAACAATTTGATTGATTTTATCCAGCACCTCCGGTGTAAAAAGGGCAATATTATCCCTTATGGTTTGAAGCGCATATTCATAATCATCATCCATTTTCCCATGACCAAGCATCTGCCGAAGCCGAATGTGATTATTCGCAATCTCATGAAGCTTATCATAATCCCAGTTGCAGTTCAGCCGAAGGGCTCCCAAAACAAATATTTTCCATAAATCCATGCCGGTGCGCCCATTATTGGGATCAATGTGAGAAGGAATAAGTTCGGTCAATACGTCAAATATCTGTTCGCGCACCTCAGGATTACAATATATGGCTTGCAATCCACGCAGCAATTTTGTGATCTCGTCTCTGGAGCGAAGGTCAAATTTGATTTTAGCAATAGCTGTCTCTCCAATTTTCATTTGCGGCTCAATGATTTTTCGCATAATTTTTTCCTGAAGATTTTTGGTTTGCCTGTTCAGTTTGAAAAATAAGTATCAAGGTAATTTTTAAAATTTAACATAAATTCAGTATATTGAAGCATAAAACAAGAAAAATGTAAAGCGAAAAATCAAAAAATAGTATTGTTTTTTAAAAAATCTTCATTTACATCTAAATGTATATCCCTCTGTTTTTAATTTAAATAAAACTTATCGTTCAACCACTATCTAATATATTAACAATTGATAGACCTCATATTTAGGGCTTAAACCCTGTCTGTTAAATCGTTTTACGCCATATTATAGATATCAGTGTCTATAAATCGATTTTTTAGACACATTAATGAGGTTATATTTTCCTTAACGTACGTTTTCGTACCGGTGGACTTCAAACCCCGAATACAATATCCCTCTTAGATTAAGAAAATTGTATTACCCATCCTATGCTTTTCAAACATTGATATAACGTATGAAGAATCCAGTCCATATATTTATCAATTATTCAAAATTTTTGAATAGTTCTTCCTTCTATCTAACTTTTTTGCTAATAAGTAATATCTCACTTTTTAATCCGCAAAAAGGCTGAAATTTGAACATCATTTGTCTTAAAATAAAAAAATGAGAAAATAAATAATGCCAACATCTGAAACAGTATTTGCCCCTGGCGCCCGGATTGTAATACGTGATGCGGAATGGCTGGTTCGAAAAGTGGATCGAACATCCACCGGCGGCCAGGCGTTAAATGTTATCGGTATCTCGGAAATTGTTCAGGACAAAGAAGCTATTTTTCTGGACGAAATTGAAAAATCCATTGAGATTCTTGATCCGGCTGAAACAAAACTGGTTCAGGACCGCTCCAGCGCCTATCAGGCATCCATGCTGTATATAGAAAGCCAGCTCAGGAAAACACCCCCTACGGATGAAAATTTGTATATCGGTCACAAGGCAGCGATGGACTCTGTGCCTTATCAGCTGGATCCTGCCATTCAAGCATTAAAACAGCCCCGACAGCGCATCCTGATTGCCGATGCAGTGGGTTTGGGAAAAACCCTTGAAGCCGGCGTCCTGCTCAGTGAACTGATACGCAGGGGAAAAGGCAAGCGCATCCTGGTATTGGCCGTTAAAAGTATGCTGACCCAGTTTCAGAAAGAAATGTGGAGCCGTTTCACAATCCCTTTAACCCGGCTCGACTCTGTGGGCATCCAGCGTATCCGATCCCAAATACCGACCAATCACAATCCATTCTATTATTATGATAAATCCATCATTTCAATTGATACATTAAAACAGGATGCGGAATACCGTACATATATCGAGAATGCCTATTGGGATATTATCGTTATAGATGAAGCGCATAATGTTGCTGAAAGAGGCAATGGATCATCGTTGCGTGCCAAACTTGCCAAGCTGCTTTCAAGACGATCCGATACGCTGATCATGCTGTCTGCCACACCCCATGACGGCCGTGCAAAAAGCTTCGCCAGCCTGATGAACATGCTTGACCCGACAGCAATCGCTAATCCTGAAAATTACGGCCCTGAAGATATCAAAGGGTTGCACATCAGAAGGTTTAAAAAAGATATTAAGGATCAGGTGGAATCAGCATTTAAGGAAAGGCAGATTCGAGTGGCCTATTGCGATGCATCCGGCACGGAAGAATCAGCATTTGAAGAATTCACCAATATTAAATTTTCTGCAATTGATAAAAAAAGAAGTTCCGGCCAGCTTTTTAAAATTACAATGGAAAAGTCTCTTTTTTCAAGTCCTGCCGCATGCCTTGATACCATCACCAACAGAATACGAAAACTCGAAAGAACAGAAGATGCAAGATTTGAAGAAGACATCGCAAGTTTAAAGGAACTTTATTACAAAGTTGAACAGATTGGACCTGACACTTTCTCTAAATACCAGGAGCTATTAAAGACCATCCTCGATAAAAAGAAAGGATTCGGGTGGAACGGCAAAGATAAATTGGACCGGCTGGTTATATTTACTGAGCGTATAGAAACCCTTGGTTTTTTACATGCGAATTTGCTGAAAGATCTGAAGTTGAAAGATAAGCAGGTCGAAATTCTTCATGGCGGCATGTCGGATGTCGACCAGCAACGGATTGTTGAAAATTTTGGACAGGAAGAAGCACCGGTCAGACTCCTGATTGCTTCGGATGTGGCATCTGAAGGTATTAACCTTCATTATTTATCCCACCGTATGATCCATTTTGATATCCCATGGTCGCTGATGGTTTTTCAGCAACGGAACGGGCGCATAGACCGCTATGGCCAGGAAAGAACTCCCCAGATCGCTTATCTGATAACACAAAGTAAAAATGAAAAAATTCGCGGTGACATGCGGATTCTTGAATTGCTGATTCAAAAAGACGAAGAAACCGTCAAAAATATCGGTGACCCTGCTGAATTTATGGGCGTCTATGATATCGAAGAAGAAGAGAATCTGACCGCCAAAGCCATTGAAGAGAAACAAAGCCCTGACGAATTCGAAGCATCCGTTAAAAATAAAAAACCGGATAAAGCAAATGATCCGCTTGCCATTCTGTTCGGAGATGAAGAACCCCCTTCCGGTAAAGATACGGAAACAAAAACATTATCCATGCCGTCATTGTTTGCCAATGACTATGCCTATCTTGATGCGACAATAAAATATTTAAGACAATCGCAAAGCATTCAGGCCTCAAGTTATCCGGATGAACAGCGCATTGATATCACTGCAACTAAAGACCTGGAACAACGCTTTAAATTCCTGCCCAAAGAAGTCTGGCCGGAAAATGGTTCATTCATTCTTTCTTCTGATTCAGAAGTAATCCAAAAAGAAATCAAGCACAGCCGCAGCCTTAAAGATGATAAAAGCTGGCCCAGAATTCATTTTTTGTGGCATTTGAACCCAATTGTAGAGTGGGCAAACGATAAAGTCCTGGCAGCATTCGGCAGGCACGAAGCACCGGTTATTGAATTACATGGAGCTCTTGATCCCAATGAAGTTGTGTTTTTAATTTCCGGTCTCATTCCCAACCGTAAAAGCCATCCCCTGGTTCATAAATGGTTTGGTGTGATATTTAATAATGACAGCTTTAAATGCATTGAACCGTTTGAATCGCTGATCAAAAGGATTGGCCTTGGACAAAAGGAATTCCCCAATAAAGACAATCCCATTGATATTGAGCCGATTCAGCAGCTGCTTCCCGAAGTAGTTAAGCAGGCAAAATTGTGTATGAGCGAAGAGCGAAAAAACTTTGAAGACACCATCAATGAAAAATTAAATGACCATCTTAAAGCCCTGGACAAATTAAAAGAGAAACAGCATGTCCAGCTGGAGTTCCAATTTGAAGGCAGCCGACTTTCTGAAAAAGTTATCTTGTCCCGCAAAGAAGCAAAGCGCCGGGAAATCGACACACTTTTTGATGATTATATGGACTGGGTTCAAGACACCATGTCAACCGAGGATAAGCCATACATACAAGTCCTGGCAGTTCTAAAAGGGGCAAACTGATGTCAATTGATTTTACCGGAATTAATAATGAAAACGAATTTTATACCCATCATTATCTCACTGCCATTCTTGAAAGTGATTTAAAAGATGTTCTGGGCAATTGGAAAAAAAAGGATAAGGATGGAAATATCCGTCCGCCCTATGCGGAACTCAAAGGCCTTGCCCAGGAATATTTCAAAATTGTCAGTTATGTGAATAAAACCCGAAAACCAGAGGAAAAACTTGATTTCCAGCAGCAGTTCCTGCAAAAACTGCTCAAAATTCTGGGCTATGATTTTCAGCCGGATTTAAAAGAAATTGAAGGCGGGTCTGCCCTGCCGATCATCGGTGAAATTACAAAACAAAGCGGTGCGCCGGAGTTATGGATCATAGAAGCGCTGGATGAAATGTCTGATGATGTTGATCCTTTTTTACTGTCCCTGTCTGCCTGCCAGATGCAGGATAAAGAACCAGATAAAAAAATTGATAACACTTTTTCCGATGCAACCTTTGAAGAAATTATTACCCGACAGGTATTTGGATTGTCCGAGCCGCCTCGATGGGTCCTGCTGGTTAATTTATCACAAATACTGCTGATCGACCGGGCCAAGTGGAACCAGAAACGACTCCTGCGTTTTAAGCTATCTGAAATATTCAGCCGTCGGGAACTCTCCACACTTCAGGTGACATCCGCAATGCTCCACCGGGACAGCGTTTGCCCTTCAGACGGACTGAGTCTGCTGGACAATCTGGACGAAAATTCCCATAAACATGCGTTTTCCGTATCCGAAGATCTCAAATATGCACTCCGCCAGTCCATTGAACTTCTGGGCAATGAAGCGGTTTTTTATCTTAAAGAAACCAGTAAGGAAAAAGTATATGACCGCAAACTGGCGGATCAGCTGACTCGGGAATGTTTGCGATACATGTACCGGCTGTTGTTTCTGTTTTATATCGAATCCAGACCGGAGCTGGGCTTTGCGCCCATGAAATCAGATGCCTATCGCAAAGGCTACAGTCTTGAAACCCTGCGCGATATTGAAATGGTTCAACTCACCACGGAAGAATCCCGCAATGGCTCTTTTATCCATGAATCCCTCTCATTGCTGTTTAAGCTGATCTATGAAGGAGACGGATTTAAACCGGTTGATCAGCATCTGTCATTTGGCGGCGACAAACCCCATCATCATATCTTTTCCATGCCGTCTCTGAAATCCCATTTGTTTGACCCGGATCGAACGCAGATCATCAACCGGGTGAAGTTCCGTAATTCCGTGCTTCAGGAAGTCATTAAAAAAATGTCCCTGTCAAACCCCAAATCAAGAAATGAACGGCGGGGACGGATCTCCTATGCCATGCTGGGCATCAACCAGTTGGGAGCCGTGTATGAGGCCTTATTATCATACCGGGGATTTTTTGCAGAAACCGATCTGTATGAAGTGAAAAAGGCCGGCGATAAGCACAATGAGCTGGAAACCGCCTATTTTGTCAAAAAAGAAGATCTTGAAAAATACAATGAAAATGAACGGGTTTTCACCAAAGACGGTAAATTCGCTGTTTATCCCAAGGGGACCTTCATCTATCGTCTGGCAGGCCGTGACCGGGAAAAGTCCGCATCTTATTACACCCCTGAAGTATTAACCCGCTGTCTTGTCACGTATGCGTTAAAGGAACTGCTAAAAGATAAAACTGCCGATGAGATTTTAGAACTCACTGTTTGCGAGCCTGCCATGGGAAGCGCTGCATTTTTAAATGAAGCCATCAATCAACTGGCGGAAGCCTATCTGCAATTAAAGCAAAAAGAAATCAGCAAAGATATCCCCCATGAATCGTATATACAGGAAAAACAAAAGGTCAAAATGTATATGGCCGACAATAATGTATATGGTGTAGACTTAAATCCTGTGGCAGTCGAACTGGCAGAAGTCTCTCTCTGGTTAAACACCATCCATGAAGGCGCGTTTGTGCCCTGGTTCGGCATGCAGCTGGTTTGCGGCAATTCTTTGATCGGCGCAAGACGGCAGGTTTTTAATTCGCAGCTTTTGCAAAAAAATCGAAATTCTGATCCCCTGTGGCTGAATGAAGTGCCTAAGCGAATCATGCCCGGCCAAATATCATCAGACCGGCCAAGACCCAAAAATTCCGTGTATCATTTTCTTTTACCGGATCGGAATATGGCAGCCTATAAAGACCGGATCATCAGGCAGATGGCTGAAACTGAAATCAAGGCCATCAACGACTGGCGAAAAGAATTTATAAAACCCTTTTCAACAGGGGATATCCGCCTGCTTGAAACATTATCCAAAACTATTGATAACCTGTGGCAAAGGCATGTGGAAGATCAGGCCAGGATCATCTCACGAACCACTGATCCGTTATTGGTTTTCGGCCAAAAACAACCACATGGAAAAATCAAATCAACAGACAACAAATGGAAAGACAGAGTTTTTGAACAGGAATTTCTGTCGGAAAATATCCGCAGTTCCAGCGTTTACCGCCGTTTAAAACTGGCCATGGATTACTGGTGCGCTCTGTGGTTCTGGCCCATTGAGCAGACTGAATTGCTGCCCACCCGCCATGAAATGATCCTTGAACTGTCCCTTATCCTTGAGGGAAATGTGTTAGATACTCTTCCCACAGCGGAAAACCAGATGACCCTTTTCCCGGATACCAAACCCAAAGAACAGTATTTAAAACTTGTGGATAAATACGGGTATGTGGATGTTGACAAGCTTTGCCGTGAAAGCAAGCGATTGGGCCTGATAAAATCGCTGGCAGAAAAGTACCGGTTCCTGCACTGGGAACTGGAATTTGCCGAACTGTTCGACCGACGGGGCGGTTTTGACCTGGTTTTGGGGAACCCGCCATGGATAAAAGTGGAATGGAAGGAGGCCGGAGTTTTGGGCGATGCGGAACCCCAGTTTGTGCTTCGCAAATATACTGCTTCAAAACTGAATCAACTGAGAGATGAGGCGCTTGACGCATATGATTTGAAAAGTTCCTATCTGTCTGAGTTTGAAATTGCTGAAGGCACTCAAAATTTTTTAAATGCGTACCAGAATTATTCAATTCTTAAAGGCATTCAAACCAATCTTTATAAATGCTTTCTGCCCCAGGCATGGATGATGGGAAATGAATCCGGTGTTTCCGGTTTTCTTCATCCGGAAGGTATTTATGATGATCCTAATGGTGGAATTTTTCGAACTGAAACGTATCCACGATTAAGGCAACACTTTCAGTTTCATAATGAGTTAAAATTATTCTCAGAAGTCCATCATGTTACAAAATTCAGCATCAATATTTTTTGCAACCACAAAAGACAAACCGCATTCAGTCATATTGCAAACCTCTTTGCGCCTAAGACCGTATATGACTGTTTTGATCAGAACGTGGCCGGTCCGGTTCCCGGCATTAAAGATGATGATAATAAATGGAATACCAAAGGGCATTACAAACGAATTATCCAAGTGACGGAAAAAGAACTGGCGTTGTTCGCAGAGCTTTATGATACAAGCGGAACACCAGCACTTCAAGCTCGCTTGCCAGCCCTTCAATCACAACTACTAATCAATGCACTTCAAAAATTCACAAATCATCCCAGACGATTAGGGGACTTGAAGGATGAATATTCTTCAAGTGTGATGTGGGAAGAAGCAAATTCACAAAAAAATGGTACAATAAAACGCAAAACCAAGTTCCCCCATAAAACCGGTGAATGGATACTATCCGGCCCTCATTTTTTTGTTGGAAATCCTTTTTATAAGACGCCAAGGGCAAAATGTACCTTAAATTCACATTATGATATTCTCGACCTCACCACCCTACCAGGTGATTTCCTTCCTCGCACAAATTATGTACCGGATTGTGATGCAGCTACGTATCATAAAAGAACTCCGAAGGTTTCATGGAATAAACAATCTATTACTGATTTTTATCGAGTGGTATTTCGGAAAATGATTGGGACATCATCGGAGAGGACATTATCAGGATGCATAATGATACCAAACACAGGTCATATTGATGGTTGCTTTAGTGTAGCTTTTAAATCAACATCAGCATTAGTAACTTTTTCGTCATTCGCATCTTCAATACCGTATGATTTTTTGATAAAAACAACTGGGAAAAGCAATTTCAGAAACGAGCTGCTTGCTTTATTTCCAATCATCGACTCCCATGCTATCGAATTGTCTCTTCGAACTCTTAAACTTACTTGTTTAACAGATCACTACGCCAATCTCTGGCAAGAATGCTGGATCAACTCTTTTGTCTCTGAGACCTGGGCTAAACTTGACCCCCGCCTATCAAATGACCACTTTAAAAACTTAACTCCAAAATGGAATCGCAATGTTGCCTTGCGTACTGACTATGAACGCCGTCAGGCACTGGTAGAAATTGACGTGTTTGCTTCCATGGCCCTGGGGCTGACTCTTGAAGAACTCAAAACTATTTACCGCGTTCAGTTCCCGGTGCTCAGACAATACGAATCCGATACCTGGTATGATCAAAAAGGACGAATTGTATTCACCTGCTCTAAGGGGCTCGTCGGCGTAGGATTCACCCGCCCGGAATGGAACGGAATCAAAGACATGACCTCCGGCACTGTGGAACGCACTATCGTCGACGACACCCTCCCCGGCGGCCCCAGAGAACGTACTATCAATTACCATGCCCCTTTTGACCGCTGCGACCGTGAAGAAGATTATGAAATAGTCTGGGAAAATTTTCAAAAAAGGTTTGAGGGGTAATATAAAATGTCAACAAAATCCGCACAGAAACCTTCCTTGTCCAAGCTTCATGAATGGCTTAAACTTTTTTGCCCGGAGAATAATTATCACCCTATCATAAACCAATTTGTTATCAGAAAAAGGACTGGCTCAAGTTATTCTTTCTTTTAAAAAACGGAAGGCGTCCCGCCGGGTATAAAGTTTTTGAAACATGGGCCATCGCCTGCCGCAGTGTAAAGGGAATAAAAATAGCTAATGACATTCCTTTATAACTTGATCAAAAAAAGTTTCTCCAATCTCATCATATAGCCCTGAGTCAATCATTAACCTATTTATTCGCATTATTAAATATTGTTCAATACAATCAGCTACCATTTTATTATTTACCAACGGTATATCAATGGAAATACTAAAACTCCGCTTATTATCGTTCGATTTAATTATTTTTATTGGGAAAGAGTATAATATTTCTTCTGCTTCTTGAGCATTAAATATTTGGACTGTGACATTTTTAATTGTGGAGGGCGTATTAATATTTAATTTTTTTGCTCTTTTGGTTAATTGATCATCAATATCACTAAATGACTGATAAGTTTGTGGCCTATTTATTTCATCGATAGTATACTCAGTTTTATCATCAGTGAGTTTCTTCGTGACATTATATTTTTTATTACCAGCCAACAACTTAATATAATATCCAAGATTCTTCTCATGATTTACAATAATTTGATAATTAATTTGTGTCATGTTTTGCCTGCAATGCCTATTAGACCATCAATTTCCAAATTATTTTTAATAAGATATCTTTTTAAACCCTGATTAATTTCATTAAAAATATCTTGATTAACAAACCATGCGGTTCCAACACCAACCCCTGTTGCGCCTGCCATAATATATTCTAACGCATCTCTCCAATTGGTAACTCCCCCAATTCCGATTATGGGAATTGCTCTGCTGGCACATTCCGGAATATTTTTAAAGCATGTATAGACCATAAATACACCGATGGGTTTAATGGCTGGTCCCGAAAGACCGCCAGTTTTATTGCCAAGAAAAGGTTCCCGCGTATCAATATTAATTGCCA
>JAJRPH010000041.1 GCA_024280875.1 Deltaproteobacteria bacterium
TTCCAATTGCTTTTGGCAAAAACGACTGAACCAGTGCGACCGGGCCGGAAATTCCCACGAAACCATAAAACAACGAAAAAAACTTTTTACATGAACTATAAACAGCTTTGTTAAGTTAATGGCATTGACACCTACCTTGTTTTTCAAATCAAGCCCTACGGCTCTATAAAAATTCCTGCCACGCAGGAATAATTCCTGTTTTACAATAAAATGATGCCAAACCGATGGGAAAATTTTATCGATTTTTGGGCCTGTTTTCATTTAAAGATTTGATAATATAGTAAAATATTATTTTTAAAGAGCTTGGCATGTTTTTTGTAATATATGTTCATGGCGCATGGATTTAATTGTCTAACAGAACATGGGGGTCAGATGAAATTACAATTCCAGCAATATGAAAATCAAGCTTCAGGTAACCGGATGAATGTGGATAATCTATCTGAAAATAAAAAGAATATAATTCATTTGCGTGAGGTGACTTCGTCTGAAAAGCAATTGAAAAAGAAAAAAAAGACGTCACGCCTACTCCGTTTGGGTGAATCCGGGCCGGAAAAAAACAGTGATGCAGTTGTAAAGGAACTTTTTGACGGGATTGTACACTATGCGAACCTGAATAATTTTGTAAAAGCCGAACAGTTGCGGGAAAAACTCCTGGTTGAAGTCCCCTCAGCCGTCCATGCAATTGTAAGATCCGGTGAAATCATTGAGCAGAAAAAAACGGCCTGTATGGATCAGGAAAAATTAAGGCTTTGGGCGGACCTTTTCAACCAGTTTAATAATAGTGAGGCCACAGCTTTTTATTTTGCGCTCAAAGATTTTGTCGTCAAGCCCAATCAGCCTGTTTTTCAGCAGGGAAGCTGTGATAACCGGTTGTATTTTATAAGGTCAGGCAGCTTAAAGTTAAAATATTTTGACTATGATGTCAGAAGAAATGTTTCGATTGCCACCTTACGGAAAGGCGATGTTGCCGGCGTTGAAACATTTTTTATGATTACAAATCATACTACGAATCTCATTGCCATTGAGGAGTCGAAAGTCAGTTACCTTGATAAGTCCGCATACCAGAAAATATTGGCTGAAAATCATGCGATCGAATCAAAATTGTGCAAATATTGTGAAACAAAACAGATTCATTCCCATCAGAATCAACCGGATGGACAGTCCCAAAGAGCGCATAAGCGTTATAAAACAGAATTGACAGGGCACATGCAGCGGTTGGATCCAAATGGCAAACCGGGCGAAGAAATATCAGGAGTAAAAATTATTGATATCTCAGCGGGTGGTCTGGGGTGTCTCGTTAAAAATTTAAAGATCGGTGAAGCCGCCTGTCTTCGCAACAGCCGGATTTATATCTCTGCTTCTTATCAGAAATATTCATTATCATACGAGTTGAAGAAACCGGCAAAAATCGTTTCTCTGAAGTTCCTTCCTTTTGGAGAATGTTCGGTTCATGTCAAGTTCGAGGAGCCCATGGGCGAAGACAGGGTAATGGATATTGCACAGCATACCGATGTGATCGCTTATATTTAAAAAATATAACGGGTTGATATAATCTATAAATGTCAATTTTTCAGGAGATGTAACTATGCAAAACATGACGCTAAAAAGAATAAGTAACTCAGACAGAAAATTCAAAAAAAGAGAAACGATGTTGATCGTCGATGATGATGAAGCCATACGCAATCTATTGAGGAGAATATTGGAAAAGGAAGGTTATACCTGTGAATCGGCCGAGGATGCCGAGGATGCGATTGATTTTTTGAAAAAACAGAGCTTTGATCTTGTCATCAGTGATGTGGCCATGCCGGGTAAATCAGGTATTCAATTGCTGGAAGAAATTAGAACAAATTATCCGAATATACCGACCTTGATGATCTCCGGCATTAGCACCAAAAAAACAGCGGAAACCGTAATTTCAATGGGTGCTTATGATTTTCTGCTAAAGCCGTTTCAACAAAAACAGGTCCTGATCAGTGTTACCAATGCGCTCCGGCGCAGGGCACTGGACCTTCAGAGCCAGTTTGAGGTTCAGAATCTGGAGCATATCATTCAAGATCAGACCCAGGATTTGCTTGAAGCCAATGAAAGATTAAGTGGGATTCTAGACGGTATTATAAAAGCCATGTCGCTGGCAGTGGAATCAAGGGATCCTTATACGGCAGGCCACCAGCAGCGGGTTGCGGATATCGCGGTGGCCATTGCCATTCGAATGGATTTTTCCCTGGAAAGAGTCAAGTACCTGAAAATGGCCGGCTTGATTCATGATATCGGTAAAATTTCAGTGCCCGCAGAAATTCTCTGCAAGCCGACCCGCCTGTCGGAAGCGGAGTTTAATATTATGAAGGAACACCCCTTAACCGGATATAAGATCCTGAAAGAAATTGAATTCCCGTATCCTTTGGCTAAAATTGTTTATCAGCACCATGAACGGGTGGATGGATCCGGATACCCGAATGGGCTGTCAGGTGATGAAATCTATATGGAAGCAAAGATTCTTGCCGTTGCCGACGTGGTGGAAGCCATGGCCTCACACCGGCCGTATCGTCCGTCCCTTGGTATTGATGTAGCCCTTGATGAAATTAAAAAGAACAGGGGCCGGATGTTTGATCCGGAAGTAGCGGATACCTGCTGTTATCTGTTTGAGAATAATTTGATTAAATTAAGTTAGGAGAATTCACCGACAGCCTTTTTTGAATCAATCATGCTTTAAGTGATTCTGGTGTTAAGATGGATAAGATAAATAAGATAAACATTCGATATGAATTCAAACTGGAGGAACAAAGGTCTGAGATTATTGATTTGTACCTGGATCCGCTGACACTCGAGCTGGTTAACGGCCCCGATGGCGATTTACCGTTCTGGGCCCAGCTTGATTTCCACCAATGCCCGCATTGTCCTCTTGATCCATCAACGAATCCGTTTTGTCCGGTTGCGGTATGCCTTGTAGATGTGGTGAAACGATTTGAAAACGTATTGTCATATGATGAAATTGATTTAGAGGTCACCACGTCCGCGCGTCATGTTATCCAGCATACCACTGCCCAGAGAGGTATCAGTTCTTTACTCGGGATATTATTCCCTGCCAGCGGCTGCCCGCACACTTCATTTTTTAAACCAATGGTCCGGTTTCATTTGCCGCTGGCCACTGAAGAAGACACGATATTCCGTGCCAGTGGAATGTTTCTTCTGGCTCAGTATTTTTTAAAGGAAAAAGGAGCGGGCAGCGGGTTGAATCTGCAGGGGCTTACTCAAATATACAACAATATGAATATATTGAACATAAATGTCGCAGATCGCCTGCGAAATGGCGCCTGTAATGAGTCTTCAGTCAATGCCATCATTTTACTGGATGTATTTGCCCACACAATGCCATTTATAATTGAAGAGCAATTAGAAGAAATACGCCATTTGTTTGCCCCTTATTTTTCCAGCGAAACAGAAAAATTGTAGCCGATTCAAAAGAGACAGTTTACGGAGATATTTTTTTACTGTGCTTTCGTATGGCATCAGTCATAACCGCCGTCTATGCCGGTAGTTATGACTGATTAAAAAATTATGGGGAGATAATCATTCAAAACGATTTTGAATGAGTTTATGGCAGCGTCATCATCTTATTATAATCAATCGCCTTGGCATAATCTTTCAGTTCTTTGCTGGTGACTCCATTGCCTTCAATCGTTATCAGGAAACGGTTTGCGACAACAATCCGAATTTCGCCTTTTTTGGTGTTAGGGTCAAATTTGACAATCGCCTTCTGCTTTTTGATGCGTTCCATTTTCCCGCCGTCGGACGTGGCAAACATTGGGTTCGACATCATCATCAGCACTCCCTGCAGCATCGGTGAATCCGCCATGATTTGAATCTGAATAGAACTTTTGCCTTTGCTGTATTGGCGCTCGGCAGAGATGCCGCCGCCTAATATGGCGGAACTGGCTGCCTGGGATGTTGCGATTTCGGCATTCCATCCTTTGAGCGGTTCCGGAAGAAATGTTTCCAGCCCGCTGCTTTTTTTCTGTTGAATCATCTGCTCGGCAAAATTCAGGCTGTCCACGGCATCTGAAAATTGTCCGTCCTTGTAGTATTGAAGTGCTTCATTGATATAATCGGTGACATCATCGGCAATCGCTGAGGTTGAAAAAGTAAAGGTTGCAACTGAAAAAATAGCCAGAATAAGAATGGTTTTTGAAAATTTGATCATTAAAAATCTCCTTAAAGAATTGTTTAAATTAGTCTGTTACTCTTCTATTTCGATAATCTTAGGTGTAATTGTGCCGTTTTCTATTTCAAGCATGCCTATGGAAATTGGCAGGGTGAATCTTCTGGGCCCCGCGCTGCCCGGATTGATGTATAAAACACCGTCCCTGTATTTTATCCCGGGGCGGTGGGAATGACCCGACACAACCACTTCAAAACCGGCTGCCGCCGGGTCTAAATCCAGCTGATAAAGATCGTGAAGTACATAGATGGCCATTCCATCAATTTCAACAATTTCATATTTGGGAAGGGCGTTGTTTGTATTTCTATCCATGTTGCCGCATACCGGAAATACGGGCGCGATTTTTTTCAGCCGGTCGATGATCTCCGGCGTGTCAATATCTCCGGCATGGATGATGATGTCAGACTCCGCTAATGACTTTACAGCGCTCTCTCTTAACAGGCCGTGGGTATCAGCAATCAGTCCGATGTGTTTGAGTCTGTCATCCATTGTTATATCCGGAATAGCGAGTCCGCATGAAGCGATTTTTTTGAAAATGATAAAAAAATTAAGTATAGTCTAATTATGAGACATGTTCAATCGATAAAAAATAAACTGTGAAAAAAATATGAAAGTTGATTTCAGGGAGTAAAAATATAAGTTTCTCCAAACTCCGGCACTATAAAATTCATCTCAGGGATCTGTTCGTCTTTTAAAGCTTTTTCCAGGTCAATAATCGGCTGCTCAATGCCTTCATAAGTGAGTTGAAACGTCCCGAAATGAATGCCCATGCTGTTTTTACTGTTTAAGTCCAGGTGCGCGGCAACAGCGTCTTGGGGATTTAAATGGGCAATTTCCATAAACCATCGGGGTTCATACGCACCGATGGGAAGAAGGGACAGGATAAAATCACCGTGGGTTTTTCTCGCTTTCTTAAAATGGGGACCGTAACCGGTATCCCCGGCAAAATAAATATTGCCCGGCCGGGTTTTGATTACAAATCCGCCCCACAGGGTTTTATTCTGGTCCGTCATACCTCTTCCGCTGCGGTGACGGGTTTCGGTAAAGACAAATTCAATGGTCTTATATTGCATTGACTGGTTCCAGTCCAGATCTTTAAAACTGGTGAGTCCACTGTCTTTAAAAAATAATTCATTGCCTAAGCCGGACAGGATCAGGGGCGGCTGGTTTTCTGGGTTGTGTGCCTGCAGCATCTGCAATGTTTCAATATCTAAATGGTCATAATGGTTATGGCTGACTAAAATCACATCAATGGTCGGCAGGTCCGCCAGGTTCACTCCTGGATTACGCACCCGTTTGGGTCCGATCCAGGAAAAGGAGCTGGTTCGTTGGGTAAAAATCGGGTCCGTGAGGATGTTGACACCGTCCACCTGGATTAGCAGCGTTGAATGGTTGATAAATGTGACGGAGATTTCATCGCCAGTCTGTCTTGCGTTAGGGATTTTCCGAGAAGTCGAGTCAATCCATTGCGGCCAGTCTGTCTTGACAAAGTTAAAGGGCAGGCTGAATCTGAAAAAATCGATTAACCCGACTTCGCTGTCAACATGGTTGCGGAATTTCTCACCATCAAAATGATCGCTCACGGGCCCTTTGTAAGCAGGCGCCGCAAAAGCAGGGGTACCATCAAATGCGCCGAAGATCATTGAGCTGATCAACAGGAGTATGTTTTGTTTATTCTGTTTAGACATTTTAGTATATCTCGTATTCGGATTATTAAAAAGCTTTTCATGGTGATGAATCACCACTGTATCAGCAAATAACTTATCTATCATTCCAGATTCTTATGAATGAGTTATTTGGAAGTAATGTTTTCCTGCCCCTGGTTGCAATTTTGTTCTTCTTAATTCATAATTTTAATCATAAAAATAAATTTGTAAACCGGAATGTTTTTAAAGGAAAAAGGTGAACAATGGCAAAAGAGATCGAAAGAAAGTTTACAGTAGATACAAACAAGTGGCATCCCGAAGACGCCGGCGTTTGGGTCCGGCAGGGCTATCTGCCGACATCCGGCAAAACAGCGGTCCGGGTGCGTGTTACCGGTGACAGTGCCTGGCTGACCATTAAAGGCGAAAATCGAGGTCCGGTCCGGTCTGAATTTGAATACCCCATCCCGCTGGCTGATGCGCATCAGATTCTGGATGAGCTGTGTGATCGGCCATTTATCGAAAAAATCCGGTATCTTGTCAATTATGACGGGGCAA
>JAJRPH010000042.1 GCA_024280875.1 Deltaproteobacteria bacterium
GATTATTATGAACAGCGATATAAAAATCGTATGATTGCCAACTTAAAACGCCGGGCCAAACAACTCGGTTACGAATTAAACTATGTCAAAGAACAACAGGAGCTTATACAGACTGTGTGAAAATGAGTTATTTGGAAGTCCAAATTCTGCGTTGCGCTTCATCCTTCGTTTCTTCATGGTACGCTAAGTAAAAATTATCACTCAGGATTTACGCACCTTGAATTTGGAGCTTTTTTCTTTGCCATCAGAATTTGACTTTTTACGAGTTTGTCAGGCTTATTCAGGGAAAAATAAAACACAGAACCTTTTGATTCATCCTCCGGCGGGCTTTTGACCCATATTTTTCCGCCCATCCCGAAAACCGCATTTTTGCATATGGAAAGTCCCAGTCCGGTACCCCCGAAAGCACGGCTTCTTTCCTTGTCCACCCGGTAAAACCGTTCAAAAATTCGTTTTTGATGCTGCAGCGGAATTCCTGTCCCTTCATCCTGAACACTGAAGATGATCGCATCATTGTTGATCTTTGCAAAAACGGAGATTTTCGTGTCCGTAGGGCTGTGCCTTATGGCATTGTCCAGAAGGTTCCGAAACACCTGGATGAGCGAATTCTCTTCCGCCATGACAGGTAGTGAATCAGGCAACCGGTTATCAATAAAGACGCCTTTTTTGTTAGACATGGGCATAACGGTTTCCCAGGCGGATGAAAAACATGCGGCAGCGTTTACTTTTGATAATAGAACTGTTTTTTTCTGCTGTTGTTGCAATTTTGTTAATTCAAGAAGATCATTGACGATATTTGACATTTGATCGGTATTTTTAACAATGGTTTTAACAAAAGAATTTGCCTGATCCGATACCCTGAATTTTTCATCCAAAAGGGTTTCTGCGTATCCTTTGATGGATGTCAGCGGTGTCCGAAGTTCATGGGATACATTGGCAACAAAATCCTGGCGGACCTTTTCAAGGCGAACCAGCTCACTGATATCATGAAAAACCACCACCGCGCCCCCATCCGGGATTTTTACCAGGTTGACTTCATAAATCGTTTGATTGTCAATCTCCACTTTTCGCCGGATGGCGATCTCTTTCTGCAGGACCTGATCGCAGGTTTCCTGGATTTCGGGATTCAGAAAGACTTCCATGGGACGTCGTCCCACACAAGAGGGGACACATTTGGCGATTTTGATCAGCGCCTGGTTCGTGGCCTTGATTTTCCCGTCTTTATCCAGCAGCATCACCCCTTCGGCCATGCCTTCAAAAACAGCTTCAAGCTCCTGCTTTTGTTCAGTAATTCTTTCAATATCCTGCCGAATTTTACGGGTCATGTCGTTGATACATTCGGACAATCGGGCGAATTCAGTGCCGGTATCCATGTCCAACCGCTGATCATAGTTTCCCTCACCCACTGCATTTGCGGTCGCAATGATTTCAAGAATCGGTGATTCAAGTTTTCTTGTCAGAAAAAAACTGAGCAAAGTCGTGATGATGAAAATGACAAACAGAATCAGCCAGAAACGATGGCCCAAATAGGCCAGGCGGGTTTCGATCGTGGATAACGGGATCGCCACCCTCAGCACTCCGGACGGCGCATCCGGCAGGTTAATGTTTTTTGCCGCATATATCAGTTTTCGTTTAATGGTCATGCTATAGCGAATGCTCGATGCCTGACCGGATTTTCTCGCTCCGATAATTTCTTCACGCCCCGCATGGTTATCCAGTGAACTAACATTCTGATACGCAACATCGGAATCGGCAATTACCCGGCCTCCGGCGGCAATCACCGTGATTCGGTAATTCAGGTGGGCACCTATGTCTTTACACCATTGATCAAGGGCCGGTTCGTTTTCAAATTCGGGTGTTTCTTCCAGCAGCCACTGGATAAAATTAAGCTGAGTAAACGCGTTGGCGTTGGCTTCTTTATAAATGTCGTTTTTAAGGGTTTGGAAGATGTAATACGCTGGAATACATAAAGACAGTATTAGGATAAGCCAGAAAGAAAGCATCAGTTGTGTTCTAAAACGGATTGATTTTTTCATACATTATTCCTCAAATCGATAGCCAATGCCCCTCACCGTTTCAATGGCATCCGCATATTCTTCACCGATTTTCTGTCTCAGTCGACGGATATGCGTATCCACAGTTCTGGCATATCCGTCAAACTGATACCCCCACACACGGTCTAAAAGCTGGTCCCGGGTTCGCACTCTTCCCTTGTTTTGAAGCAGTTCGACCAAAAGTTTAAATTCCGTTACCGTCAATGCTATTTCAGTTTTTCGGACCCAGGTTCGGTGGCTGTCAAGATCAATCGTCAAATCCTTAAATTTCAGGCGGGTATCTTCTGGTGGTGTCTTGGCATGCCTCCTAAGAACGGATCGAATCCTTAAGGTCAGTTCGCGCGGAGAAAACGGTTTGACCATATAATCATCCGCACCCAGTTCCAGTCCGACAATACGGTCCACTTCTTCCCCTTTGGCGGTCAGCATAATAACCGGAATATTTTCCGTTTTTGGGTTCCGTTTCAGGGTCTTTCAGATTTCCAGGCCATCCATGCCCGGGAGCATGAGGTCTAAAACAATCAGGTCCGGCAATTGTTTAACTGCTACATCAAGGCCTTTAATTCCATCCTGAGCAGTTAAAACGGAATATTCTTCCGCGCGTAAATGCCACTCAATCAGTTTCAGAATGTCGGTTTCATCTTCTATGATCAGTATGGTTTTTGTCATTTTGATGTACCTGCTGTTATTGTTCAAGTTCCTATCGATATAGCTAAGTATCTGTTGATCATTACAAAGAAATGAAAATTGTGTGACATTTCAGTTACATTTAATGTCACTGGATTTTCAGTTATTTGTAACACAATCGTCAAATTCAAGGGCTATTGTTAGCTACCTTAACGTAACAGAAAAGATAGTTTTTGAAAATTTTATTTTAAAATTAAATGTTTATGTTTTTTTGGGGTTTTTAAACGCATTTTTCAATGCAAAATAAAAAAACAATTAAACAATATTATCAAAAAAAGGAGAAATTAATCAATGAAGCTCAATCTTTTAAAAGTAATTACCGTTTTAATATCTGTTTTGTGTCTGTCAACCGGTGCCTGGGCTGAAAATCTGGAAATCAAAGGATCCACCACCGTGCTTCCCATTGCCCAGAAAGCGGCCGAAGCGTTCATGAAAGTTTATCCGGATATCAACGTGTCTGTTTCCGGTGGTGGTTCCGGAAACGGGATCAAGGCTATTATTGACGGCACCACCGACATTGCCGATACGTCCCGATTTATCAAAGGCAAGGAAGTGGCACTGGCAGTGGAAAAAGGGGTTTATCCGGTGCCGTTTGGCATCGCCTATGACTGCATCGTGCCGGTTTTGCATCCTTCAAATCCGATAAACAACCTGACCATTAACCAGTTGAAAGCAATCTATGAAGGTAAAATTAAAAACTGGAAACAAGTCGGCGGTCCGGACCTGCAGATTGTTGTCATTTCAAGAGATACATCATCCGGGACGTATGAAGTGTGGGAAAGTCTGATCATGAATAAAGCAAGAGTCTATCCGGGGGCGCTGCTCCAGGCGTCAAACGGTGCGGTGGCCCAGGCCGTTTCCAAAAATAAATATGCCATCGGTTATGTGGGCTTAAGCTACCTGAACAAGGAATTAAAGGCAATCAAGGTCGATGGCGTGGAAGCGACAATGGAAAATGCTCTTTCAAAAGCGTATCCGGTCAGCCGGGTACTGTATATGTTCACCAAGGGATGGCCGTCAGGCGTAACATTGCAGTTCATTAACTTTATGATGCATCCGGCCAAGGGACAGAAGATTGTGGCAGAGGCTGGGTACATCCCGTTATATTAATATTTTTTTCTTCTACCTTAAACCTGACAAACTCGTAAAAAGTCAGATTCCGATGGCAAAGAAAAAAGTTCCACCAATCTCATAAAAATTGGTAAGGCGCGCAAATCCTGAGTGATGATTTGTACTTAGCGTACCATGAAGAAACGAAGGATGAAGCGCAACACAGAATTTAGACTTTTTACGAAGCCATCAAACCTAAATCCTTATTCAGGTGTATAATGAATAAAAAACGTCAGCTAAAAGACAGGGGTATTGAGTACATATTTTTTATATTCGCATTGATATCCATTGTCATTCTCTGCATGATACTCTTTTTTTTGTTCAGGGAAGGGCTTCCTGTTTTTGGGTTGGTTTCAGTCAAGGATTTCTTGTTTGGCGAATACTGGTATCCGACATCAGAGCCGCCGGATTTCGGCATTTTCCCGCTGATTGTTGCATCCCTTCTGGTCACTATGTGTTCTGCGGCAGTGGCTATTCCTCTGGGCGTTATGACGGCCATTTATCTGGCGGAAATCGCCTCTAAACGGATTAAGGAATTTGCCAAACCCATGGTGGAGCTGCTGGCATCACTCCCTTCGGTTGTAATCGGCTTTTTTGGCATGGTGGTAGTGGCCCCTTTTTTACAGGAGGCATTTGATATCCCCACCGGATTAAATCTGTTTAATGCGTCTTTGATGCTGGCATTTATGTCGGTTCCGACCATCTGCACCATTTCCGAGGATGCGATTGCCAGCGTCCCTGTTGAATTAAAGGAAGCTTCCCTGGCGCTGGGGGCAACCCACTGGGAGAGTATTGTGCGGGTCATTATACCTGCGTCGCTTTCGGGGTTGAGTACAGCCGTTATTTTGGGGATGTCCCGGGCCATCGGCGAAACCATGGTGGTGCTAATGGTGGCCGGCGGCGCGGCCATGGTGCCGTCATCTGTTTTTGATCCGGTCCGGCCTATGCCTGCAAGTATTGCTGCTGAAATGGCGGAAGCCCCGTTCCGGGGGGAACATTATCACGCGTTGTTTGCCACTGGCATGGTTTTGTTTGTTTTTACACTGATATTTAATTTTATCGCCGATTATATTTCGAACAAACACAGACAAGTCGGAGCATCCACCCTTTAATCTGAAAAGTCCGGAAAATGTAGGTCGGATTAGCTCGTAGTGCGTAATCCGGCGTTTGTGGAAGTGGACGCTTTAAGGCGGAAGGCTTTTCCTTGCCGTCTTCGGCCTCCCAAATAGAAGGATAGAAAATTGAGTCAATCAACGACATCACTGACACACCGCACCGCCGCCCGCCGAAAATATTCGCAGGCGGCGATGTTTATTCTATTCCGCGTGGCAGCGGTCATTAATGCCTTGGCATTGTTGATTATTCTGTTTTTTTTGATTAAAAATGGCTGGCAGGCAATCAACTGGACGTTTTTAACCCAGCCCCCCATTGACTCCATGACCAAAGGGGGCATTCTTCCCTGCATCGTAGGTACCATATATTTAAGCATAGGCGCCCTGGCGGTAGGGTTTCCTTTGGGGATTGCGTCGGCGATTTACTTAAATGAATATGCAAAAAAAGGGCATACTCTGCGAGCGATCCGTTTCGGTATTAATAACCTGGCCGGTGTCCCGTCAGTTATATTCGGTCTGTTTGGATTGGCTCTGTTTGTGACATGGATGAAAATGGGCGTCAGTATTTTATCCGGATCATTGACACTCGGGTTTTTAACTCTTCCGGTGATTATCGGTACCGCAGAAGAGGCATTGCGCGCGGTTCCGGATACGTATCGTGAAGCATCTCTCGGACTGGGAGCCAGCAAATGGCAGACCATTTACCGGGTGGTCCTTCCGGCGGCGCTGCCTTCCATGCTCACCGGCGGAATTTTAGCTTTAAGCCGGGCAGCCGGTGAAACCGCCGCCATCATGTTTACCGCGGCCGTGTTTTATACCAAAAAGTTGCCGACGTCGGTATTTGATCAGGTCATGGCCTTGCCATACCATATTTATGTGCTGGCAACGGCCGGAACGGAAATTGAGCAGACTCGTCATCTTCAATACGGAACTGCCCTGATCCTCATATTTCTGGTTTTGGGGATGAATCTGGCGGCCATTATTTACCGGTCACGGCTGAGAAAGAAAAGATAGTTGTGCCTTAATTACTGGCCTTTTTTTGTAATTCCAGAATTCTTTTTCGCACCAAGATTTTTTTTAATTAATCGGTATTATTTGTATATTTAACCGGCAACGGATACTTCGAGGATATTAAGGTCGCATCCAAATTTGTCGCAGCTCAAAATTTCTTCTTTGGTGTCGATATGGCCGACTTCTTATTCTGCATCGCTTTTAACAAACAAAGAAAGATGCCTTGAAATTATTCACTTTTATAATTCAATAGATCCCGGAATATGGTGAGTGCCGCTTCCGCACCGTGGCCGGATGCGGTCACGATTTGGTTAAAGCCGCCGACAACGTCACCGGCTGCATAAATCCCGGGAACATTGGTCCGGTAGCTGTCCTGCTTGATAAATCCTTCCAAAGTTTTTTCCACGCCGATTTTTTCCGCCAGATCCACGGACGGAAGATATCCGATGGCAATAAAAACGCCGGCAGTTTCAATCTGTTTTGTTTCATTGGTCTGGCTGTTGACAACTGTCACGGCTTCAACGGATTTTTCACCCAGGATCTCTTTTACAGTGGTATTGTAGAGGATGGGGATGCCGGAGTTGGTCAATTGTTTGGCAAGCACTTCCTGGGCCTCGAGTTTATCGGTCCAGTGAACTAACGTGACTTCCACTCCGATATTTTTCAGATGAAGGGATTCCGTAACCGCACTGTCTCCGCCGCCGATCATCAATACTTTCTGCCCGGAAAATAATGGGCCGTCACAGGTGCTGCAGTAGCTGACCCCCCGTCCTGAAAGTCGGGATTCACCCGGAACCCCAAGATGTTTATGCGTCGCACCGGTGGCCAGTAGCATTGCCCGGGTAATGAACCGGCGTTTGTTGGTTGTGACCGTCAGGGGATGGTCTTTGGAAACTGCCATGACTTCTTCCCCCTGAAAAATCTGAACATACTGGAGTGCGTGGGAGACTAAAATTTCAACCAGTTTTGTGCCCCCGATCTGGGTCAGGCCCGGATAATTTTCCACTATGGGCGTGGTGGCCACCTGGCCGCCTAATATATCACGTTCCAATACCACAGATTTTAAGCCGCTGCGGGCCGCGTAAATTCCTGCGGATAACCCGGCCGGCCCGCCGCCGACAATCACCAGATCGGTTTCGATTTCTTCCGCATCATTATCCGGGATAAACATGGTCTGCTGTTCCATTTTCTGCAATGACAGCATAAACAGTTCTTCGGCCTGGGCACCGAGGGCAATCAGCATTTCATTGGCAAATGTTTGAGGTACTGACTGGGCATCATATTCTCTGGCAATGTCGGGGTTGGCCTGGATGTCAATGATTTCAAGGGAAACCAGGTCCGGTTTTTCAACAGCCGCCTTTAATGCATGCACCGCCTGCTGGGGGCAGTAAGGGCAAGACGGACTCACAAACAGCTTGATTGCTCTTTTATCGTTAATCTGATTGAGCACATTCAACGACTGTTGCCCGATACCGGTTTTTTTGAATCCGACAAAAATCAGAGTTTCGATAAAGATCCGGCCTTCTTCGCCGATTGGCGCCCCAAGCCAACGGATATTATAATGTTCCGGGTCAAGGAGGATTGTCGGGGAATTTTCTATGTTCCATTTTTTTGCCTGATCATGGGACAGGTTGTATTCACGGAAAACTATTTTATGGGTCAGTTCCCGGAAATAACGGATGGCCTGCCTGGCCGCATCTGTGAAAACATCATTTTTCCCAGGTTGGGCAAAAAGATAAATGGGGATTTCTTCAGGGATTTTCTCAAAAACCTGTTTTAATTCTTTTTCCATTTGCTGCTGGGATGCTTGCTCCTGATGCTCATGTGTCGGTTCCATAAAACATTCTCCTTTGTTAAAGTACGAGACACTACCGGCTGTTGATCGGAATAGAGTTATATTAACAACTAATAATTTTTTAGATCAAGAACAAATCAACTTGAAAGGATCTTCTTATGTTTGATTTTTTTGTTGCGCGATGTTTTTTTGTTTGGAAAAGTAATTATATTGTGATCAATTTTATAGAATCTTACCAGAGTATTTTAAGGAAACCAAAATTTATATATAAGGAGATATCTCATGAGCCATCATCATCACGTTCACGATCATGATCACCATCAGCCGGACCATCAGCACGGCACAACTGAAATGACGTTTGAGGAAAAAATTATAAAACTTCTGGAACACTGGATCAAGCATAATGATGATCACGCAAAAACCTATCGTGGTTGGGCGGATCAGGCAAAAGAGAATCATTTGGAAGAAATTGCCGCAATCATTGAAGAGGCCGCTGAAATGAACCTGGCGGTCAATGAAAAGTTTGAACAGGCAAAAGCGATGATTCAGAGCCGTTGAATTAAATAGATATACACCGGCAGCCGGCAAAGGATTTTGAACTCGGTAAATTTATTTTTGACTTCCTGTATCGAACCGATATTTTCCAGCGGTGAAAAGTAGATCGTGCCTTTGCTGTGAAAATGATCCAGCTGGTTCCGGGTTAGTTCTAAAATTGACGTCAAGTGTGTTTCCGGCAGATCCGCGCCATACAGAAAATTGGCGGATATCTCTACTTTGCTGTATTTTCTATTGATGATCATCATTTGATTAAACGCTTTGGTGATTTTTCCCCTGCTCAGCGGTTTTTCGATTTGTGCCAGCGTCTCCGGGTCAGCTGATTCGAGTCCGATATTAATAAATGTTTCAAAGGGCAATCGGTTCAGCGTTTCAAAAAGGGATTCATCTGCCCGAAGGACGGCATCAACACTTCCAAACAGGAAGAGTTTCGGGTTTTTGATCACCGAATTTTTCAGCTCAAGTATCTCGTAGGATTGCCTGGCGGCAAATTCAATAACGTCCGTCCCGGCGAAAAGCGCGTCATGCTGGCCCAGGAAAATGGAATTATAGTTTACGGTGTCTTTATCATAGAGGCGTTTTAACTGGTGAATCTGGTCGATGATGTCTTTCTTTTTACGAAGTTTGAAACCATTGCCGGACTTCACCCGGCAGAATCCGCAGTTATACAGGCA
>JAJRPH010000043.1 GCA_024280875.1 Deltaproteobacteria bacterium
AATTGTCTGGGTACAGAATCAAAACCACAGAGCCTACTTGTCGCATAGGCGAAGACGTATTTTAAAACTTGTCAAAGAACCGTAAGTAACGTTGTAGGGTTAAAAGCCGCATCAAAATCACATGAACGTTTTTCGGTAATCAACCCTTCTATGATCAAATCAAACTCTAATGTTTTTTTACTCAGCAATTCCCGTGCTTTTTCAATAAATGATATGGAAGTATCAATCCCGATCACAAAAGAATGTGTTTTACTCAATTCAAATGACAATCTCCCAACAGAACAACCAATATCAAGGGCAAACCCATCTGATTTTTTAAAAAACGACGACCATACCCGATACGCATCGGTTGCATCCGGGTCTTTTAAAAAATCACAAAAATGACTCCATAAATATGAAGACAACATGCTCTTTGAATTATATCCCGATGCATCGGATATTACAGAAATTGACGCTTCGGGTAAAATAACGGCCACTCCTCTATGTATGGGATAGGATCTTCCACAGGAAGCACATGTCAGTTCACCTTCAATAACATCTTCGTCGTGTTCTGTTTTTATATTTAAGTCCAAAGGAACTTCGTCCGCCAGACATTCCGGACATATTAGTTTTTCTTTTAACCATTTTTTCATTTGAGTACCTTAATCCAATTAAACATTGAGCTGTTTTATTTAAAAATAAATACTCCTCAAACGAAAACCAGAAAATTTTAACCACAGGAATACATGAAATATCTTGAGGATTAAAATTTGAACCCAATGCAGAAATTGGAAAAATTAGCGGTTTTCATTCATGGAACCCGGCAAAGGTAATGAAGATTGAACCCGTCATGTTCCATCTCTATGATTTCAATATCTTCAAACCCGGCTTCTTTTAACATGGCTTCTGCTTTTTCCTGCCCCCACATCATTCCAAGCCCGGCTCCATTATCATTTAAGCCCACCGGCATACAGTGCATCAGACTCACTGTATATAAAAAAGCGCCCAAGGGATGGTCCAGATTCTCCGCCGGATTTGAAAAGTCCTTTATATCTATCATGGAAAATAACCCGCCAGGGGCCAGCATGTATCGAATTCCTTTCAATGCTTCTAACGGACGGGTCTGATCGTGAATGGCATCAAAGGCAGAGACATAATCAAACTGCCGAAAAAATGCCTTATTGCCATGAATCGTTGCGGCATCCGCCTCTTTATAAATAACATTGGAAAGTCCCATCGCCAGCGCTTCGGCCCTGCCTGCCCGAATGGCTGCTTCGTGATTATCAATGCCGGTAAACATACTTTTGGGAAACGCCTGTGCCATGAGATTTAAAGCCACTCCATTCCCACAGCCAAGATCACATACCCGGATGCCGTTTTTAAGACGTTCCACCAGTTTCCCGTTTTCAACAGATGGAAGAAAATCGGCAATCAGCACCTGTTTGTGTTTTGCATTGGCAAGCTGACCCATAAATTGCTGAAAGTCCGGATATTGTGAAAAGGGAATGCCTTCTCCTGTTTTAAAGCCTTTATTCACTGCTGCCATTGCACAGGATGTGAGCAGTGGGATTTCCTGAGTATATACGCCCAGATTATTGTTTCCGGACTTGCGGGTCAAAAATGATGCGTGATCCGGCGGTAAATAATAGGTAGCTTCGCCTTCCGTGGATTGGAATAATTCAATGATTTTGCCCATCACCATTATACTCAGCCATTCTTTAAGATATCGTTCGTTCAGCCCGGAGCCTGAGACAATTTCCACAAGCGTCACCGGCTTGTTCAGGTCTTCAAGAGTATCGAAAATGCGGTTTTTGTACCCAATGGCCATGGCCAGATTTAAAGCACCATTATTGAGAATGTCCGTCATTCTTTGTGCAAAATCACTCATTTTTTTTATTTAAACTCCATCCATCCAATAACTTTATCAACCCCAGGATTGGGACAGTTTCTATTTAGACAAATCAAAAAACTCGAAATAAATCTTCTTGAGAGACTTCGCCTTCGCGGATAATTGTCGGGGGAGTGGTGGACACATCCACAACCGTTGATCCGATGCCGCCTTTCAGCTTTCCCGAATCAATCACCAGGTCTACGTTCTTGGTGATTGCCGGAGGCAAATGTTCAATGCAGTCCACGCCGGGATAACCGGACAGGTTGGCGCTGGTGCCGGTAAGGAAACAATCAAGTGATGAGACAAGCTCGATGGCGACCGGATGTTCCGGGATCCGGATTCCGATTTTACCGGTTTCCGCCGTTAGATTTGATGGAACATCCGACCGGGCCGAAAAGACGATTGTCAAACTGCCGGGCCAGAAAGTTTCCATGAATTTAACGGCCACTGAAGGGACTTCCGCAGCCAGGGATGTTACGTCATTTATTGATTTGATTAACACAGACAGGGGATTTTTTTCTGCCCGCTGTTTGACGGCAAACACTCGATTCACCGCCTCGGTGTTAAAGGCATCCACGCCGATGCCGTAAAGTGTTCGGGTGGGAAAAACGACTATCCCTCCCTTCTTTACAACATCAGCCGCTTCGCAAATCAACGATAAATCCGGTCGTTTCGGATCAATATATCGAATATTAGATTTAACCCGCATTTCTCATAAAAAATATTTTTGGGATTTAAACAGAGTTACATGCTGATTTTTTTAGCCTTTTGCTCCACCTGGTCCGCCATTTCTTTTTTAAATTCTTTGAGCAGACGCTGCAATTCGGGATCGGATGCGGATAAAATCTGAACCGCGAAAATTCCGGCATTTTTGGCCCCGGATTTTCCAATCGCCATGGTGGCAACCGGTACTCCAGGCGGCATCTGAACGGTTGACAGCAATGCATCCATACCGTTTAAAGCCGAAGAATCAATGGGAACACCGATTATGGGCAGGATAGTGTGTCCTGCCAGGGCACCGGCCAGATGGGCCGCATGTCCGGCACCGGCAATAATAACCTTAACCCCTTTTTTCTCCGCATTCACTACAAAATCAACGGCCCGTTTGGGGGTCCGGTGGGCGGATGCCACGGTAATTTCAAAGGGAACTCCAAATTTTTTGAGGATGTCTACGGTCTGCTTCATTACCCCGTAATCCGAATCACTGCCCATAACAATTCCCACAAGAGGAGTTGTTTCAAGTCTTTTAATCGCTTTTTGCCCGATATCCGTCCGGCTATAAGCACCGTTCCAGGAAATTTTAGAAACCGCAAGATATGCTTTTGAAATTGCCTTGCCCACGGTATCACCCAGAGCGGTAATTCCCAAGACTCTTCCACCGTTTGAAACAATTTTTCCTTTTTTATCCGCCGTTCCGGCATGAAAAACTACCACATCTTTCATGCGCTTAACTTTGTCCAGTCCGGAAATCGGCATCCCTTTTTTATAAGATCCGGGATATCCTTTTGATGCCATTACCACACAAACCGCAGGGCGTTTATCAATCTCCATGGTGCACTGATCAAGAGTCTCATCCACCACAGCTTCCATAAGGTCAACAATATCTGACTTTAAACGCATCAGCAGCGGCTGGGCTTCAGGATCTCCGAAGCGGGCATTAAATTCAACGACATTGACCTTATCACGATCAATCATCAACCCAGCGTATAAAACCCCTTTATACGGATGTCCTTCTGCAGCCATGGCGTTTACCATGGGAATCATAACCTGGTCCATTATTTTGTCATGAATGAACGTATCCACCACCGGTGCCGGTGAATAAGCACCCATCCCCCCGGTATTGGGGCCTTTGTCATTATCAAAAATAGTTTTATGATCCTGGGAAGTCGGCAGGGGCAGCACATGCTTTCCATCCGTAAACGCGATAAAAGAGGCTTCCTCACCGATCAGGCAGTCTTCAATCAGCACTTTTTTCCCGGCATCCCCAAACGCCTTATCTTTTAATATTATTTTAACGGCATTGGCGGCTTCTTTTTTGGTCTTGCAGACCAGAACACCTTTTCCAGCGGCCAGCCCGTCCGCCTTAACGACAATCGGAGTATTCATTGAGTCCATATACCCCAGCGCATTATCATAACTGGTAAATGTCTTTCCCATGGCAGTGGGAATGCCGTACTTCAGCATAATTTTCTTGGCAAACGATTTGCTGGCCTCAATTTGAGCGGCTTTTTTAGACGGGCCGAAAACCTTAAGCCCCTTTTTTTCAAAAAAGTCCACAATTCCTTCGGAAAGAGGTGCTTCCGGACCGACAACTGTCAAATTAACTGATTCTTTTTCCGCAAAAGCAGCCAGTCCTGCAAGATCTTCCGCCTTGATGGGAACACATTCCGCAATCTGAGAAATTCCCGCATTACCGGGAGCGCAATAAATTTTTTTAACCTTCGGATTTTTGGCAATTTTCCATGCCAGTGTGTGTTCCCGTCCGCCGCTGCCAACAATTAAAATTTTCATCATTTGCTCCCTTTCATTTAACGCTCTTCCAATCCCAGCGAAATCAACCGCTCAATTAGCTGACTAAAATCCATTCCGGCTTTTTGTGCTGCCAGGGGCAACAGGCTGGACACCGTCATCCCCGGAATCGTATTGGTCTCAAGAACATAGATGTCTTCACCTTTAATAATCATATCCGTCCGGCTGTACCCTTTGCAAAAAAGCGCTGTATGGGATTTTTTTGCCAGCTCCCAGGCGCTTTGAGTCAATTTTTCACTGATCCGGGCCGGACAGATTTCTTCAGTTTCCCCGGCCGTGTATTTTGCCTGATAATCAAAAAATGCATAAGTGCTATTTGGAACGATTTCTATCAGCGGCAGTGCCTCCGGGTTTTGATTGCCGATAACCGCGCCGGTTATTTCCGTTCCCTTGATATATTCCTCCAGTAAAACGGTATCATCATATTCAAACGCCTTTTCCAATGCCTTGATCAGGTCGATTTTCGAATGCGCGATCGACATTCCGATGCTGGAACCGCCGTTAACCGGCTTAACGACAATCGGCAATCCGAGCCGGCTGATGCAGGAATCCGCGTCAATGAAATCATTGATTTTAAAGTTCATAAAAGCCGGGGTCGGAATGTTGCACTGGACATAGAGGTATTTTGACGCCAGCTTATTCATGGCCACAGAACTACCCAGCGGACCAGAGCATTGATACGGAATATTCAATAGATCAAGCAGGCCCTGGACAGTACCGTCTTCACCATGGGTGCCATGAAGAATAATAAGGGCCACATCTATTTTAGGGGCATCCGCGACCAGTCTGGATATATCTGTTTTGGGATCATACCGGAATACTGTATACTTATCTTTATCCAGGGATTGATACACTTGATCGCCGCCGGAAAGTGAAACTTCACGCTCTGAGGAAATGCCACCGGAAAGGAGTGCTACTGTGATCTTCTTTTCCATATCAATCGTATTTTATCGTCTGGCTTATGGATTAAATTAATTCAGCAGAGATCTTTTCACCTGATGGAATTCTTCAAGAGATATCAGGTCCTTTTCAAGCATTCCGGCAAGTTCCGTCAGCTCTCTTAACCGCCTGGTATCCGAATCTTCCAGCTGGCGGGATACCGGTATGGCATTATTTTCGATTACCTGCTGCACCCTATTGTCACTGGCTATTTTAAAAGAGGCAAGACCGCCGAGCAAGTTGACTTCAATCTCTTTTCCCTTTAATTCGGGAAGTGACAGGATTTTCAAAAATGCTGTGCCGCCTTCTTTTTTCATATATCGATAAAACAGGTAAATGGATACTGTGACCAGGGCACTGCTGGCTAAAAATATCCAGAAAATATAATTGACAATTCCGCTGAAAAATAAAACCAGGATTCCGATGCCGGCCAGCAGAATTACGTGAAAAATCAGGATTGAAGACGCCAGAAGAAGGCTGTTAGCGACATTCGTTATTTCACCATTTTTTTTAAACATTTTTTTTAGTTTGTCTGAATAAGGACACCGTCGGATTCATCATAACAGCATTTCCAAATACGATCGATAAAATAAACATTTCATTTTATCGATCAGAGGTTGTTTTTTCGGATGACAGGCTGTCCACCACCCGTTCTTCATATTTTTGAGGAATTTCAAATTTAACGGCACCTTGTCTCAACGTATTGAGCTTTAAAATTAAATAGTTTAATTTTTTAAGGGTTTTGTATTTTAATTTTTCATCCGCCAAATTCTCCAAAAGCGCTTCCGTGCTTCGGATCTCTTTTTTTATTTCAATTTCAGGCGGCACACAGTCCGCGTTTTTTAACATTTTATACGCCAGACGCAGATCTTCCGGTATACGACTAAGATCTTCCACATTCAACGGTTTGCCTGCCCCCGCGAGATTATCAAACTCCCCGTTTTTCAGAGACTGACGAATCCGCTCTTCAACAATTTTTTCAAATCCGGTAATCATAATATCGATATTATTTCCTGCCTGACAGCATTTGCTTTCGTATGATTATCATCATGTTTCAAAAAATTGTCAAACACTCTCATCGCTTCTTTAATAAATTATGAAAAGCGTTTTGAGCGTAGATCAGACAAGGCAAGTTTGACGCGAAAAAGCGGAGTTTATATTTATAAATGAGCATTTTAAGCGTCAAATTTAACGCCGTATGGTCTTGCGCTCAGGACGCTTTTTCAAATAAACAAGCCCCTCTGTTTAAACAGAGGGGCTTTATTCTTTTCTAAGTGGTGGCGATGCAGGGACTTGAACCCCGGACACTGCGGATATGAGCCGCATGCTCTAACCAGCTGAGCTACATCGCCTTGTTGAATGTTGAAAACTTCGTAAAAGGCCCAATCTCTTTCTATCGATTCCTTTTACATCTTTACATTATTTTTTTCGTTTTATTTAAAAAAGATCCGATCCATTATATACGCCTGTGTATTCTCATCTGGTATCGGACATTTTACGAAACCTTCAACAGCGACCTGACTTAAAAAGGAGCTGATTAACAGCTATAGCCGTTCAAGTCAAGCCAAAAACATTTTTTTAACAGGGTAACCGCATTTGGAAGTTACCCTGCCAACACTTTTAGTAAATAGTCATTATCCCAACCAGCCCTTAGTCGTTTTGATTTTATACTCTTTTTTAATGTCTTGTCTTTCTTTACCATATTTAATGCTATATGTCGG
>JAJRPH010000044.1 GCA_024280875.1 Deltaproteobacteria bacterium
TAGAGAAAAAAAGTGGAAAAGAAAAACCATCCGGTGATGATCAGGAAAATCGAAATCACGATATACGCAATCGGGGATATGAAATAATCTTTTAATTCTTTTTTTAGAATATGGGTAAACTGCCACATTTTCAAACGCTCCTTAATTAATTTGCCGTGTCAGATCTCTGAATATGCTCTCAAGGGTTTTCGCTTCCTGCAAAAATTCAATTATCACCCAGTCCGTGGCTTTGATTGTGGTATAAATTTTCTCCCTTAAATCCACAGTTGAGCTGCTGTAAGCCTTTATCTTCAAAACGCCGTCATCTGTTTGGCTGATTGGCTCGACTTTTTCAATCCCTTCAATGGCGCTTAAGACATTTTGCACGGAGTCAGTTTCCGTATTCATCAGGGAAAGCCGGATGATTGTTTTCTGGTCTGCTGACTGTTTAAGATCAGCAGTGTTTCCATCTGCAACGATTTTACCTTGGTTGATAATTATAATCCTGTCACAGGTGGCTTCTGCTTCGCTGAGAATATGCGTTGAGAAAATGATGGTTTTTTCCTGACCGATTTTTTTAATGATATGTCTGATTTCGACAATCTGGTTTGGGTCCAGACCCTGGGTTGGCTCATCTAGAATCAGGATTTCCGGATCATTCATCATGGCATGCGCCAGGCCGACCCGCTGGTTCAAGCCTTTGGAGAGTTCGCCGATCGCCTTGTGCATGATATGATTCAAACCGCACAGATCCGCCAGGTAGCGAAGCCTGGGATATCGGTCACTGGACTTGATCCCCTTGATTTTGGAAACATATTCCAGGTAGTCATACACCAGCATATCCTTGTAAAAAGGGGATGACTCCGGAAGATAGCCGATCATTTGCTTGATTTCCAGCGGGTTGTCCTCAATATTGTAATCATTGACACGGATAGTCCCGGCGCTGGGTTTGAAATATCCGGTGAGCATTTTTAATGTGGTGGTTTTGCCGGCACCGTTGGGACCTAAAAGCCCCAGAATTTCTCCTTTGTTGATTTCAATACTGATCTGATCCACTGCACAAAAACTGTCATAATACTTGGTCAGATTTTCAACATGAATCATTCCATTCACCTCTTATTTTTTATTATAGGAGCCGTATAAATTATTATATTATATGTTTATAAACTATTACTATCCAATATTAATTTTGTTATAATGAACTCAAATATTTAACAAATAGCGTAATGAATAATTAATCCGAAAATAGTGAATAGGCACTTTATATTATAGTAGGGATAAACTATTGAAGTAAAACAATATACTGAAATTATTTAGCGCCTGAAAAAACCGGTATTTTCGTTCAGGCTTAAAATATAAATTATTTCCGCTTTCGTTGCCCTCCGTATTGAGGGGATGAAAGTTGAATTCCCCCGGTTAAGGGGGAATTCAGGGGGAGTTATACGGTGACCCCTGATAATAAAATCAAGGATCGCTGTATGGGACGGAAAATAATCCTTCAAAAATGGTTTGTCAATAGGAATGTGAGATTTCTAATTTGATTAATAGTATTCGGATATTGTTAATAATTTCATAATTATAGATTTTTTTCATATAAAAAGGCCCTGTATATTTATTCCGCACGTCTATGTCTTGACCGGGGAAATAGTTTTGTTTATATCAGCATTAAAACATTATGGTCGATTATGAGATCGGGTGGGCGGATTTCTTTAACTGGAAAAAGGCTTATTAAAGAAAATATCGTCAGAGGATATGGCGGTTATAATGATTTAAAATCTTAATTTAATTTACAATATTTTAACGAATATAGAATACATACCAAAAAGGATATAAATATGGAAGCAATGGATCGGCTGATGGATATTATGGATACCTTGCGAGGTCCGGGGGGATGCCCCTGGGATGTGGAGCAGGACCATAAGAGTATCATGAAATGCCTGATCGAAGAAACCTACGAATTGGCGGACGCCATTGACGGTGATGATGTGGACGTTCTCAAGGAAGAACTCGGTGACGTATTCCTGCAAGTCGTGTTTCACAGCGCTATTGCCAGGGATAACAAGATGTTTACCCTGGATGAGGTCATCAACGAGCTGTGCGATAAATTGATTTACCGGCATCCCCATGTGTTTGGGGATACCAGTGTCCGTGATTCCGGTGAAGTGATTAAAAACTGGGAACGGCTCAAAAGAAAGGAAAAAACCAAAAAGCAACGGGAATCCATCTTGTCCGGCATTCCCAATACGCTTCCGGCCTTGCTTAATGCCCTTAAAATTCAATCTGTTGTGAGTCGAGTGGGGTTTGACTGGGAAAATCCTGAAGGGGTGGTTGATAAAATAAAAGAAGAAATTCAAGAACTTGGAGATGCCATGGAAGTAAAAAACAAAGACCGTATGGAAGATGAAATCGGTGACCTGTTTTTTTCCGTGGTAAACCTGGCCCGGTTGCTGAATATTGACCCGGAGGCCGCGCTTCGTCGGACCAATAAAAAGTTCTCCCAACGGTTTTATGAAATTGAAAAAAAGGCCAAAGAACAAAATATTAGATTATCCGAGATGCCCATGGCGGAAAAGGATCGGATTTGGGAAGATGCCAAGAAAAAAATCTGAAAAAATAGACCTTTATCAATTGATATCATGGGCGTTGAAAGCGGTTTGGAATAAAACCTGACAAGGAGTAGAGAAAATGACGTTACAGGAACAGATCAAAAAAGACCTGATGCAGGCCATGAAAGACAAGGATAATGAGAAAAAGGGTACCCTGCGGGTGGTTATGGGCGAATTCGCGAGGGCGGCTACTAAGGCGCTTTCTGATGACGAGGTAATAAAAATTATGAAAAAACTGGTCAAGTCTGAGCGGGAAACGTTGGACCAGTCGGGCCAGGCGGATGATTCCCGTTATATTGATATCCTGGAGTCTTATCTGCCTAAATTGGCGTCAGACGATGACCTTCGCAAGTGGATTTCCGAAAATATTGATTTTTCGAAATATAAGAATAAAATGCAGGCCATGAAGGATATCATGGGGCATTTCGGCTCTGCTGCCGACGGCAACCGGGTCAAAGAGATTCTTCAGAAGATGTAATCGGGCAAAGACCTGCTTTGAGGGGAGCGAAAAAAGTATGGAAACCCCTACTGACTGTAAATTAGGCCTTGCGCTATCCGGAGGCGGCTTCCGGTCCGCCCTGTTTCACATGGGGGTGCTGGCCCGTCTGGCCGAGCTGGACCTGTTGCGTAAAGTCGATGTGATCTCATCGGTATCCGGGGGGTCGATTATTGCCGCCTATTATTACCTCAAGGTCAAGGCGCTGCTTGAAAAAGCGCCGGTGGACGGTCAGGCGGCCCCGGGCCGGGAAGCCTATATCCGGATGGTGGCGGAAATCGAAACCGACTTTCTGGCAGCTGTCCAGAAAAACATGCTCATGCGTATTTTTCTGGATCCGGTTAAAAATGCCCGGATGCTGGCCGTGGAATACTCCAACACCGAACGGCTGGCCGAGCTTTTGACGACATATTTTTACCAGCCGATCACGCAAAAGTACGCAGGGACAAAACAGGACCGGATTCAATTGAAAAACATTCTCATCCGGCCCATTGCCGCCAATCTTGCCCCGGAAACCCGGGTTCCGTTTCTGATTATTAACGCCACATCGCTTAATACAGGTCATCTATGGCAGTTCACAACCGTTTCGGCCGGTGAACAGCGCACTATACATGAAACTGGACATGACATCGGTTTTCTAAAAAAATTACGGATGGACGATGACCGACTGACCATCGAACAGCGAAAAATTCTGTACAACATCACCCTGGGCCAGGCGGTGGCGGCATCCTGCTGTGTGCCCGGTATTTTTGAGCCGCTGCAGATCAGAAATCTTTATAAAGCGGGCCGAAACCCAATGACCGTCCGGCTGGTGGACGGCGGACTCGTGGATAACCAGGGCCTGGCATCGTTGTTTGCCGAAAACTGCACCCATATCATCTGCTGTGACGCGTCAGATATTTTAAAATCAGAACATCATCCGTCCGTACAATTTCTCAATGTGGCCCTGCGGGCGAACGATATCCTCATGGACAGGATCCGTCGCAAAAGTTTAAATGAACTCTTTCACTATGGCCCCGGGCGGTATGCCTTTTTTTACTTAGGGGATCTTGAAACCCGGGATCAAATATTCCCGGCGGATTCGGAAAAAATGGTCCGTGCTTTAACCCGGATTCGTACCGCTATGGATTCTTTCACTGACCGGGAAGCCGACACGCTGATGTATTACGGGTACCAGTTGAGCCGCAGAGTTTTGGAAAGCAATGGGTTTGAATTGCTCCGGGAACCGCTGCCGACAACTCGGAACTGGCGGTTTCTGGAGATTCGTGAGCGATTTTTAAACTATGATGAAGATCGAAAGGACCTGCTTTTTCACCTGGAAGTGGGCTCCCGCCAGATGTTTAAGGTGTTTTTGTTCAAAAAGGCCATGCCCTACGTGATCCTGCTCCCGGTTCCCGCTATCATAACCTTGCTGAGCCTTTATCTGATTGTCAGGATCTCGCCCATGGTTTTCTGGGGATTGTTGTTTTGTTTAATCCTGGTAATTATCTATACTCAAAATCAAAAGATCCTGAAGCTCATGGACAATGTGGACTTTTTGAAAAGAATCAAGAACCGTTTATTAAAAACCCTGATTTCCCTTCGCCTGCCCGAGCCCCTTTCATATATCATGGCGCTGGCGTCATGGATTCAGTTGACAATCTTTGACCGCCTCTTTCTTCACTATGGCCGGGTCCGGGAAATATCCGACAAGCGGGTATTCAAATGGGGCCGGAAGTGATACCGGAGATGATCGTTGATCACTTGTGAAAAACATGCAATTTTTAACTTTTTGCGTAATAACAATAATATTAATAAA
>JAJRPH010000045.1 GCA_024280875.1 Deltaproteobacteria bacterium
AAACCTCGCCGGAGGCGAAAAATAACAAAAAAACCGAAAACGCTATCTCAAAAAATAAAATTGCAAGTATCATATTAATAATCAAGGTGTTATATTGTAGTAAAAAAAGTTAACCGGACAGCAGTGTTCGGAAATATACTTCTATCCGTATAATAGTATAACTGGTATTGATCAGGCAAAGTATCGGAGGTAATAATTTCGATCCGTTTAAAAAACGGTTTAAACCTGTCAAAATAGTCCATTCCCGAAGCCCGCACATGATTAAATTCATATGGATTGGGTTCTGGATATTCAACTGTCTTCTCACATACGATCGGAACCGTGAGAATGGCGATACCATTCGATCTTAAAACACGACGATCCTCTTTTATTGCCGCTTTATCATCTTTGATGTGTTCAAGTACATGGGATGCCAAGATAAAATCATAAGTCTCATCTTCAAATGGAAGTCTGGTGAGATCAACTCTATGGTCAACATTCTCCATCTCAAGATCATCCATTTCATATTCAGCAAATTGCTTTGAAAAAAACGGACGGAGAAAAACTTCAGGGGCTATATGGAGCATTTTCATCCTTGAAGTATCTCTTGAATATAATATATCCATAATTACCAGATATTGAATTCTGTGCCGCACATCAGCAGAACAGTTAGGACATTTCATGTGCTTCACTGAACGCCCGGTAGGCAATAGCAAATCTTTAAAAGGCCCCTTATAGTTGCAAGCTGGGCATACAAACTTTTCTTTGTTCCGATTCTCCAGCCTAAATTTAAACAAAACAAATAATTGTAAAACTGGCCTGATAATTTTTCTTTTAATTTTTCTCAGAATCATAAATTTTTTACATTCAGAGTCATTATTCATATCAATTCCACCATATTATTTCTATATAATAACGGCCTCACTATTTCCGGATCATTCCACATCAAAACATCCAGTATCGACAAATGGGCGATAAATTCATATGGACTGCAATCATATTTAATCTGCGGCATTTCCATAAATTGTAGATCAATACCGGCTTTCTCCCATTCAGCGGGTTTAAAAATGTCCCTGCCTCCCGGCGGGTTAATATATTGTCTTGCACCAAGCTGGGAAGCAATTTTAAGCGCCCATTGGCCGGGATGTTCAATATTGGAAAGTTCTAAATCCATTTCAGAACACAGTGACCATTTAAAGGCAATGTTAAGATATGAGCAGGTTGCGGTCAGGGTTGCAATATTCAGATCAACCAGCCGATCTGATTTTAACGATTCAAATGCTGACCGGACCAGATCCTCTATCTGCCTGAAATACGGCGCATATTTTCGATAATGGTTTATCTGGCCGAGAATAAGACTAAACGCTGCTTCATTGTCCTTAATCCGGATATCGTGGATCAATGTACCGCGCGGCACTTTTCGCACCGGAACCCCTACGTACTGAAACCCATGTTTGGGATGCAATATGCGATTGCGATTCATCCAGCTTTTGGCATTATACTGGACAACATCAAATACGATCCATTGATCGGTACGTGCTATCAGCTCAAAATAGCCGAGATAAGGGAAAAAATATGGCTGCATAATGCCAAGTTTCATGGTTTATCATCCATTTTCGACCGGATCGGATCAGCAAGCAGCTGAATACTGCGGACCAGCCTGCAGACCATCTTCACATCCTGTTCAGTCATAACCTGTGAGGTCGGCAGTTGAAGACTGCTTTGACACAACCAGTCCGTTCCAGTAAAATTACTGCTGGCCGTAGATGCCATCTTTGAATACGGCGTCATATTGTGAATACCCGGGTAAAAATGCCGGCGGCAAATGACATTTTCAGCTGAGAGTAATTCGAAAAAAATATTCCGGTGCAATCCCGCCAGTTTTTCATCAATTTCAACAATGATATACTGGTAGTTGTTATCAGACGCCGGGTTATATTCCAACAAGGAAACACCCGGTATGCCGGACAATCCCAATCGATATGCCTCGTAACGGTGAAAATTCGCTGCAACATTTTCAGGATATTCCTTCAGACTGAGTAATGCGAGCGCAGCCTGGGCTTCGCTCATCTTGCCGTTAATACGTAACGGAACCGGGGCAAAGGTTTCAGAAGGATGAAAATTTCTGATTGTCCGCAACTTGTCTGCCAATTGAGCATTGTTGGTAGTAATGCAGCCACCTTCTCCGCCATTGAGGACCTTTGTTGCATGGAACGAAAACGCCTCGCCGGCACCAAAATTTCCGATCCGGCGACTATTTGTTGAACATCCGATTCCGTGACAGGCGTCAAAGAAAAGCACCAGACCCCGATCAGACGCGAAATTTTCAAGAATTTCAGGTTCACATGGCTGTCCCCATAGATGAACCGCCAGAATCCCGGAGGTGCGGGGGGTAATATGGGGCTCAATTGTTTCCGGTGTAACCATCTGAGTTTTGGGATCAACATCACACAGCACAGGCGTTAGTCCCGCCCATGACAGGGCCTGAACTGTCGCGGGAAACGTGTATGCCGGTACAATTACCTCACCCGAGAGCTCCAGCGCCCTGGCAAGAATCATTAAAGCAACTGTGCCGTTTGTAACACACACGGCATGTTCGGTTTTCACAAATTCAGCAAATCGATGGTCCAACTCCCTGACCAGCGGGCCATGGTTTGCAAAGTAGCGTCGTTCAAAGATTCCACGAAAAGCTGACTTCACATCCTCCCATGGGGGAAGGTTTATTTGAGCTATATGCAGTGGATGATTAAACGCTTTTTTTCCACCCAAAAATGCGAAATCCTCAATATGTTTCTTCATGACAAACCCTTCTGATTCAGACGCACTGAGATCTCGGAACCCCAGTCTTCAATGCAGGATAATAATTGACAAATTTTTTCAATGTCCTCTGTCGATGTCAACTCACCAACCGGTAATTGAAAATATTTTTCCGCCAGTTCTTCAGTGACCGGCAAGTCCGGCACTTCCAGTCCGGGGGGGCAATGTTCAGATCGATGCAGGGCCGGGCTGTAGTATGCGGAAATGCTGCACCCCTCTGCCCGCAACAAGGACACCATCTGGTTGCGTGTCAAAGGCCATTCTGCACTGACTTCCACCACAGCCATTTGATAATTCACTTGTTCATCTTTTTTATAAGGCAACAGATATAGACCGTTGATATCTTTTAAGCCATACCGGTATGCATAAAACCGACTAAAATTACAGTCAATAATGGTTTCAATGTTGTCGATCGACAAAAGAGCCATTGCCGCATGCATTTCATTAAGCTTGGCATTTAAGCCAAAAAGGGATTCCGTATTCTCAATATATGGCTTCAGACCGGATAATGCGAAATTACGCTGCCAAATCAACTTTTGCGCCAGAGCATCATCATCGGTGGTGATATAGCCCCCTTCAAAGCCGTTTAACAGTTTGGTGGCATGGAGACTATATACTTCCGCATCGGTGAAAGGCCCCAGGTTTCTATTTTTATAGGTTGAGCCGACGGCATAAACTGAGTCAAGAAAAACCGGCAGATTATGACGCCGGGCAATACGGGTTAATCCATCGATATCCCCGGGATCATTAAAATTACATACCCCAAGGATTGATGTCGTGCGTTCATTGATAGAAGATTCAACTGATTTTGGATCTAAAAAATGTGTCAATGGGTCGACATCACAAAAGCAAGGTAGCTGACCTGCCCACTGTGCAAAGTGGGGGAGACCGCGGTATGAAAATGCCGGCATGATCACCTCTCCCTGCTTTCCATTGGCAAATAACTGCATTAACATCGTGATTCCCAGGCCTGCATTGGCAAGTGAAATGCAATGGGCAGTACCGTGAAACCGGGCGAGTTTTCTCTCCAGCCTGCGGACAATGGGACCATCATTTGTCAGGTGACGCGCATCAAAAGCCTCTTTCAGAGTCACGAGGTACGCTTCCACATCCGTTGAATATAATTGTCCGATTGAACGTGGCGAATCAAACAATGGTGCGCCTCCCAAAATAGCCAGTTCATCAATACAGGTTTTCATAAGGGATCATTCCTTTAAAAAGACTGAAAGTTCGGTATGTTTTATTTCATCATATATTTGTGCTGCAATATCCTTATCAAGAGCTGTTTTCCATTCATTGAGTTTAGATGGATCTTTATAAACTGACCGCCGATGGTTGTCATGGCGACTCTGTGTTGCCGAGATAAAGTCTCGCGTTGCCTTTGTCATCTTTATACCCAGCTTTCCAAAAAGTTCATGTGATGTTTCCAAGGGCGTTTCCAGAAATTTTTCATACCTTTGTATAAAAAAACTATCCGGCCATTCCCTGGCAAGCCTGATGTGAAGTGAGAGCACCTCTTTCCAATCATCAAAACCCCAGAACTCACCAATACCCGTCTTCCTGCATGCACCGGTGCGCCATTGCTGCTTTGGGTCCTGGTCGGCAGGAAACTCAAGCGGATTATTAAGCCATGAATGTATCACCGCACACGGATGGCGGACGATGCTGACGAATTTAACATTCGGGCATTTTTGTAAAATGCTTTCAGTTAGATTGTGGAATCGATTGGATTTTATCAATAAAGTTTTTGGGTCAGGATTCTTGGGAAACTCGGGAATCAGTCCTTTCCTGCGAAGATGCTGTTGATCCATAAAATCATCTTCAGTAACGAAAACCCTGGAAAATAATTGCTGCCATTGCTCTTTTGTCGCAGTTTCATCTAAGGCATTTTTAAACGAATACGAAAAGAGTGGGCAGAACTTTACCCGTATATCAGGATTTGATGCAAAAATTTGTGAAATCCACGTTGTTCCGGATCGCGGCATACCTGTTAACCAGATGATATTTTCGATCATTTTTGCATATCCAACGGGGTAAGAATTGCATCAAACCGATAATGGGCTGCAAAAAATTCGGGCGGCATTCGGACTATGGTTGAACTCCAACCGGTTTCTTCTGATAATTCAATGAATTCCTGCTTAGTGCGCCAAATACCAATCGGAGCCCCCGGATCATTTTCTATTCCAGGTCTATAGTCTCGACCAGAGAAAAACTCGGACATCATTAATTTGTCAGGCAGATTACCAATATAAAGTTTCCTAATCGACGTAAATCGTAAGCGAAGTGTGCTAAGCAGTTTATATGCACTCTCATGAGGCAAAAACATGAATGATCCATAGCATATGGCCTTGGAAAACTGCTCCGGCTCCGGATAGGTATCCACGAACTCGCCGACATCCTGAAGTTTAAAACTTTCTTGCGGCCGTTTCACGAAGTGTTTGCTTGCGATATTGATCAGGTATGGCGAAAAATCAACTCCCAATCCACCTTTGCATTGCTCAAAAAGATATGTGGTCAATGCGCCGTTGCCACAGCACAAATCCAGAAGTGTATCATCGACCGACAAGTCCAGACCGTTACAGACCGCTTCAACGATCATATCAATCTGTTTCTGGGGTATGGGTTTCCCGTTCACCGTCCGCTTGACCTGACTCCAGAAATCATTCGGATCGCAGGTTTTTGGGTGTTCTTTGTAAAAAGACAGATCATAGGTATCAGTCATAATACTTCCTGTTAAATTGAAAAAATAAACCGGATTAGGTTCAGCTTTAATTTTGATGGCTTCGTAAAAAGCTTTTCATGGTGACGAATCACCATGAAAAGCTTTTTACGAGTTTGTCAATTTTGTTTTGCAAGAATCCAGCCCAGAATATAAGTTAACTTTTCAATAGTTAATCCTTTTTCCGACTCCCCTGTTGAAATTTCATCGGAAATATTTTCATTAAAAAGGTTAGCACGCCCAAGATATGTTCTGGCAACACAGGCATTTGAATCAGTATATAAGGACAGGATTTCATGTTGCTGATCCACGGTCAGCAGTGAGGTGTCATCAAAAAGGTTCATTGAAGCTGTTGCCGCCGTCAATTCGATCAACTGCTTGTGAAAACGGCGTTTTTCCTGCACAGACATTGGCAGCCGATTAATCAGTCTCTGAAATTCCAGTATATCCCGATTAATGCGTGTATTTATCGTATCCTCAGGCCACTCAAAATCCTCCGCCACAAGACCGGCCAAACGCAGGAAATCAAGACAAATATCCCCATCAACCAGATCTTCAGTCTGATACGGCCGAACGATGATGTTCTCCCGGCCAAATACTTCGGCCCAGGACTCAAGTCGATCAGCATAGTTCCAGAGGTCACGGGTTTCAGCAATACATTCGGTTATTAAACCGGTATAACCCTGAGCTTTGACCGCCTGATTATACCATGAAATATGTACTTCGTCCTGGCGGCGAACATAGACGATCACCTTGACAGTTTCCGGCGGAAAGTCAACATTCCGGAGCATATTCGCAACCTTTTTGGGATCAGAAAACAAGAAAAAATTTTCACTGCTTAAAATAATCTGTTCTCTTTCTGCGACTTCTTTTGCCAGTTCTGTCAGCAACTCATCCAAAGGGCGCTCCTGACGGGTTGCCCAATCCGGATAGCCACCGCTAATCAGAAAGGCCAGATCATGATGCCCGAACCCTCGGAGACAGACATCTGGATAATGCCAATTGAGCCGATTTAAAACATTACGATTATATGCCAAAAATTTTTCCAAAGCCGTTGAACCGGTTTTAGGGGCACCGATGTGAAGGAGACATGTTCTTTTTATTTTATTCATAATAATAAACGAAAATTTTAAAAAAGATAATTTTTCTCAAGTGAATTATTTCGGCCTTTTGCCAATCATTTTATAAATTAGAATTGTATGCTTTTCAGTTATTACGATAATTAATTAATTCATTCTTCCATTCTCTGAGTTTTCTCCTAGGCTTACGAATAATAAGCTTAAATATGTCATAATAAAATGACAGAATTGCCATTACAGCTTGTTTATTAAACCGGTAATCGTAATATTTATTAGCCTTTTTCCATATATCAATCCAAACGGAATAATGCTCTATAATCCTGTATGGACGCTGCATTTCAGGAAGTCCGGTCCTTGAAAGCCCTTTTCCGGTGATCCGATAAACAGCCATTGGTTCAGCGATAAAATAAAAATCGCCATGCTTTCCCAACAGAAAAGGAAACGCTAAATCTCCATACATAACTTTCTCAAACCAGTCCGGGAAAAAATGTTCATCAATAATGTTCCTGAACATAATTGTTTTAAGCTGTATTATAACTTTTCTATCAAAAATATCCCCTACAGATGTTATTGTTTTTAAGTTATAATTTACTTTTGAAAGACTGAAAGAATTGCCATTTAATTCGTTCTTACTCCAATACCCATGGTGGCAGGCTACTATATCATTATATTTATCCAGGATATCAACCTGCTTTTGTAATTTTAAGGGATCTGTCCAATAATCATCACCCGGTACATTTGCGATATACTTGCCCCTGGCGTTTTTTAGGTTGTTCATAAAATTCCTGCGCCCGGTGGGACGGCCATTTATACAAATAACATTTTCACGGGTGTTTAAAGATAACCGGATAATATCCGGATATTTTTTGGCATATTCCATACAGATTTCCCGTGTTCCGTCAGTCGATCCATCTTCTCCAAGGACAATTTCAAAGAAAAATTTTGTTTTCTGCATCAAAATGCTGTCCAAACACTCGCGAATATAGGGCGAATGCTGATATGTCTGCACAGTAACCGAGACCAGGGGATTATCTTTTTTAACCGGATTATACATTTTAATATTATCTAAAATTTTCTCTCAATTAAAAATTAAGTACCTGAAACAGCCTTTATCTTTTCCATATTCTGCTTATAACAAGGCAAAATATCAGCAGGTTTTCCTGTTTGTTTTACCCGGCCGTTTTCCAGCCAGATAATTTCATCACAATCCTCAACTGTGCTTAACCGGTGCGCGATAATGATCAATGTCTGTTTGCCTTTAAAACTGTAAATCGTATTCTGTATTGCCTTTTCACTCTGGGTATCCAGTGAACTGGTGGCTTCATCAAAAATCAAAACTTCCGGGTTATTATACAATGCCCTGGCAATGGCAACCCGCTGGCACTGTCCGCCGGAAAGTTTCACGCCCCGCTCGCCGATTTGAGTTTCAATGCCGTTTGGCAAGGATTCAAGCAGTTCTTTCATTGCCGACATGTTACAACATTCCAATACCCGATTTTTATCAATTTCATTGCCTTTAAATCCAAAAGCGATATTTTCAGCAAGTGAGCCATCACATATATACGGCGATTGAGAAACATATCCGATCATCTGCCGCCAGGCATTCAGGTTTGAATCATTAATTGCATGAGCATCCACTGTTATTTCTCCGGCACCCGGCTTTAACAGGCCGATCAGCAGGTCAACAAGCGTGCTTTTTCCGGTCCCGGATATACCGACAATCCCGATTGATGATGCCCGTGGAATTTTTAAATTAATATCATTTAAAACATTTTCTTTAGATCCGCTATACTGAAATGCCACATTATGAAAGCACAATTCATGTTTAAAACGCAGTTTTTCATTATCAGGGTGGGATTGATCAACTTCTGATCTGGATAATCCGATTTCATCTAAATAATTCAAGGAATTATTAACATAAGGGATTATGATCCGCATTTGGGACAGACTGTTTAAAATTCTGCTGACAGCAGGAAGTATCCGCCACGCGACCACCGCCATCAACGCTATGGTTCCGGTGGCATGAAGTGTTGAGGAAGAAAAAAATATATACAAAACACATACTGCGACTGCCAGCAGTAAAAAACCGACAATTTCCATAATCCATTTGGGGATTTGCGCTAATGGCTGTTGTATGGCCATTTTTCTGGCCTCAAAATAGATTTCATCGTTAAAATTTTCTAAAAAACTTTTTTCTCTACCATAAATTTTGGTATCTTTGATGCCGTGTATGGATTTATGTATCTGGCGATTAAGTGATATTCGGATATCTTTAATTTGAATTGCGTTTTTATCCAGTTTTCTCTTTAGCTGAAAAAAAATAAG